>JANMVY010000195.1:0-2566 GCA_031393535.1 Actinomycetes bacterium
GCGAGTTGCGCACGCCGGTCGTGGGCGCGAGCTCGCACACTTCGTCCCATGCGCACTGCGCCGCGCCGAGCAGGTCGGCCGTGACCAGCTCTTCGTCGATGTGCGCGGTGGCCTCACGATGCATGTTGAGCACCCGCAACACGTGCTCGCGGTTCTGGAGGTACCCGGCAAAGGGCCCCATGCGCGACGCGATGCGTGCCGAGGTGAGGTAGGCCTGACCGGTCATGAGCGCGGTGAGCGCGCCGGTGACCGCGCGACCGGTGTCGGAGTCGTAGGGCAGGCCGAGCGCCATGAGGAGCGCTCCGAGGTTGGTGAAACCGAGGCCGAGCTGGCGGAACGCCCGGGTGGTCTCGCCGATCTTGTCGGTCGGGTAATCAGAGTTGCCGACCAGGATCTCCTGGGCGGTGAAGGTGACCTCGACCGCAGCGCGGAACGCCTCGATGTCGAACCCATCGACGCCTTCACCCTCGTCGTGCAGGAACCGCAACAGGTTGAGGCTCGCGAGATTGCAGGCGCTGTTGTCGAGGCTGAGATACTCCGAACAGTTCTTAACGACGATGCCGTCGACCACGTAGCTGTGGTTGCGGGGCTCGCACAGGTTGTAGGTGAGCTCGAAGCCGTCTTCGGTGCACTCGACGAGACGCGCTGTGGTGCGCACCGTGTAGGGGCCGCGCACGCGCGTTCCGACGATGCCAGCGAGCACCGCCCGCTTGGCGCTCAGCGTGAATCCGATCTCGGCCGCGAACCGCTCGATGCTGCCCGAGGTGATGCGGAGGTCGTACGAGGCGCGCTGAGAGTAGGCCATCTCGGTGCCATCGCGACGCGTGTACACGAAAGCGCTCCGGCCCCCATCGCGCACCTGGTGGATGGAGCTCGCAATACCAAACGTGCTGAGGAGGCGCTGCACGCCGCGCAGCAGCTCGATGGACACCGAGCCGAGCCCGACGTACGAGCCCTTGTCGTCGTTGCGAACCGCGCAGCCGTCCGCGTCGAACAACCCACTCAGGAACGCCGCGGCAATGGGCGGCGGCGCCTGTTCGACCGCCCAGGGCATCGACTTGTCGACTGCGGTAACCGACCGCACGCCGAGCGACTCGAGAAACCGCTTGAACTGCCGACGACCGATGCGCAGCTGCACCGTGCCATTGGCCTGCTGGGACGGCTTGGGTAGACGCCCGCCGTTGATCTCGGCGAGCAGCTCCTGGTGGCGGGGCAAGATCTCGGCACGGTCGTCGGCTGAGCCGTAGATCGTGGAGGTCGTGGCACCTGATGTGCTGCCGTCGCCGACGACCCACCCGAGGTAGTGGGCGAACTCGTCGGTCCATGTCTCGGGGAACGACAGCGGTGCCGCATGGTCGCCCAGATCACGGTACGCCGCGGGGTCGGTGGGTACCGGGATGGCGAGATCGGCGTCGACGGCCGGCGTCGGAAGGTCGAGCGTGCGCACGTCATCGGTCGGCTGCAGTTGCCCGGCCTCGACCCAGCCGCGGTTGGTCGTGAAGATGCGGTGGTTGCGCGTGCAACGCAGCTCGGCCCCGTTGTCCAAGCGGAGCCGCACGATCTCGTTGCGCCCGGTGATCATGAAAGCCTCGGGGCTGCTGACGAACATTTGCTTCGCCGGGGCGGTCTCGCTCGTGACATCGTGCGTGTACACCCCGAAGGTCTCGCCCGAGCGCACGCGGTCGAAGAGTTCCTCGAAGCGGATGAGACCCTTGTCGGTGTGGACACGCGCTCCGCCCGGGAAGCAAGGGTTACTGGCGGTGATGCGGCCGCTCTCGGGCACGGTGTGCCAGCGGTTGATGGTGGAATCGAACTGGATGCCGGGATCCGCGCACTCCCATGCCGCTTCGCTCAGTTGGCGCATGAGATCGCGGGCCTTGACCGTGCGCAGCACCTCGCCGCCGACCCGAGCCCGCAACTGCCACTCGGCATCGTCGAGCACGGCCTGCATGAAGTCGTCGGTGAGGCGCACCGAGTTGTTCGCGTTCTGGTACTGGATCGAGAACGAGTCCTTGCCGTCGAGATCCATGTCGAAACCGGCGTCGCGCAACACGCGGGCCTTGCGTTCCTCGATGGCCTTGCACCAGATGAACTCCTCGATGTCGGGATGATCGGCATCGAGGATGACCATCTTCGCGGCGCGGCGGGTCTTGCCCCCCGACTTGATGGTGCCGGCCGACGCATCGGCGCCGCGCATGAAGCTCACCGGCCCACTCGCGGTACCACCGCCCGCGAGCAGCTCGACCGAGCCGCGGATGTTGCTGAGGTTCACGCCCGCGCCCGAGCCGCCTTTGAAGATACGACCCTCTTCGACGTACCAATTGAGGATCGCGTCCATGCGATCGTCGACCGCCAAGATGAAGCACGCACTCGATTGGTTGGGCACACCCGGCACGCCGATGTTGAACCACACGGGTGAGTTGAAGGCGATGCGCTGGGTGACCATGAGGAACTTCAGCTCGTCGCTGAACGCGGCGACCTCGCGCCCGTCGGTGAAGTAGCCGTCGCGCTCACCCCACGCGGCGATCGTGTCGACGATGCGATCGACCACCTGGCGCAGTGACCA
>JANMVY010000727.1:0-3462 GCA_031393535.1 Actinomycetes bacterium
CGGCTGCGCAAGTGACCGGCCTCAGCGCGTGCGGCGCAACCAGTCGAGCACCGCGTCGACCGTGCGCCCAGGCTGTTCGAGATGCGCCGTGTGACCGGCCTCATCGATCGATGCGACCGCGGTGTTCGCCCCGATGCGGGCACACATCTCGTGTGCGATAGCCACAAACTTGTGGTCGTCGGCCCCGACGACCACAAGCACGGGCAAGGTGAGCTCGTGCAACCGGTCCCACAACGAATCGTGTGCACCCGTACCGACCGCGCGCAGGCTTGCCGCGAGCCCCGAAGCGGTGTTGCGCAATCGCTCGTCACGACGGGCCGCTGCCGCCGACAGCCTCGCGAACATGGGTTGTGCGAGCCACTCGTCGACAAACGCCGCGACACCGATCTTCTCGAGTCGCTCGGCGAGCGCATCGTCATGTTCGTGGCGTACCGCGCGGGCGGTCGGGTCGGCGATTCCGGGTGACGCACTGATCAGCACGAGTCGGTTGACGAGTTCGGGCGCGTCGAGCGCGAGCCGCAATGCCATGCGGCCGCCCATGGAGTAGCCGACGTAGACCCCCCGGCCCCCGGTTGCGCCGAGCAACCGCGCCGCCGCGGGTAGTTCCGCGTTCGGGTGGCGGCGCGCGCCGTGACCCGGCGCGTCGACGAGGCGCAACCGGTGACGCTCGCCGAGCGCGTCGCCGAAGGGCCCCCAGCATCGCGATGTCTGGGTGAAGCCGTGGACGAGCACGACGCGAGCGCCCGTGGTGAGGCCCTCGTCGTGGTGGGCGAGGGTGCTGCGATCCGCCGCGGTCATGATGGCCACCGTAGAGTCTGTGGCAATGGCTGAGGTGGAACTGCCCCCGCAGGACGTGGCTGCGACCTTCTGTGCCACGCTCGTCGACGAATGGGTGCGTGGCGGTGTCACGCATGCATGCGTCGCGCCCGGCTCGCGGTCGACACCTCTCGCGTTGGCGTTGGCGGCCGATCCCCGCCTGAAGGTCTCGGTGCACCACGACGAACGGTCGGCGGCGTTCGTGGCGCTCGGTCTCGGGCTCGCGACGCGACGACCAGCGTTGGTGCTCACCACCAGTGGCACAGCCGCGGCCGAGCTGCACGCGGCGGTCATCGAGGCACATCAGGCGGGCGTCCCTTTGCTGGTTGTCACCGCGGATCGACCAACCGAGATGCATGACGTCGGTGCGCCACAGACCATCGATCAGACGCGTCTGTTCGGTCGAGCTGTGCGGCTCGACCTCGAGCCCGGGGTCGCCGACTGGCGTATCCGTGGCACGTGGCGTCCGTTGGCCGCGCACGCGGTGCTCGCGGCGAACGGCGCGGCCGGCGGTGGCGCGGCCGGGGGTCGCCCCGGGCCGGTGCATCTGAACCTCGCGTTCCGCGAGCCGCTCCTGGGTCTCGTACGCGATCTGCCTCCCGGTCGCCCACGCAACGCGCCGTGGCATCGGTCGGCCGAGGTGCGCGTCGAGGGCGGCATCGTCATCGACCGATCGAAGGCGGGGCTCGTGGTCGCCGGCGCGGGTGCGGCACGCCATGCGGTGGGCCTCCGACGATTGGGGTGGCCCGTGCTCGCCGATCCGCGTGCCGGAATCGGTGGTGTCGCGCATGCCGATTCTTTGCTCCGGGTGCAGTCGTTCGCGTCAGCGAACGTGCCCGAGATCATCGTCCGCGTGGGCGACCTCCCCGCCTCGCGGGTGGTGAACGAGTGGATCGCGCGTAGCGGCGCTACGCAGATCGTCATCGGCGATTCCTGGAACGACCCCGCCCACGATGCGGCGGTCATCGCCCCCACCTTCACGGTCGACGCGGCCGCTGTCTCGTCGCGCGTCTGGCTGCGTACGTGGCTTCGGGCCGATGCCGCGGCGGCGAAAGCCATCAGCGCACAACTTGCACGGTCGAAAGGCATCACCGAGCCCATGGTTGCCCGCATGGTGCTCAGCGAGGCACCCCGCGGTGGGCATCTCGTCGTTGCGTCGTCGATGCCCGTGCGCGACCTCGAGTGGTACGCCCCGCAACGTCTCGATATCACGGTGCATGCGAACCGTGGAGCGAACGGCATCGACGGGGTGGTTTCCACTGCGATCGGCGTGGCATCGTCGGGTGTACCCACCGTCGCGCTGGTCGGCGACATAGCGTTCCTGCACGATTCGAGCGCACTCATCGCACTGGCGCGACGCGGGCTCGCCCTGACGATCGTGGTTGTCGACAACGACGGCGGTGGCATCTTCTCGTTCCTCGGTCAGGCCGATGCGCTCGACGCCGATCGGTTCGAGCAGCTCTTCGGTACCCCGCACGGCACCGACTGCGCAGCACTCGCACGTGCACACGGGTTGACCGCGGTGGAGGCGCCGACACCGGTCGCGTTGTCGCGGGCACTCGCCCGCGTATCGGGAACCACGGTGATCGTGGTGAAGACCGACCGGCGCGCGAACGTGACTCTGCACCGCGCGCTCAACGACGCGGTGCGCCGTGCAATCGAGCGCACGATCTGAGTGCCGCTACGGACGCACGATCGAGCCGAGCATCGCCTCGAGCTTGACCCGGGTCTCTTCGAGTTCGGCCTGTGGGTCGGAATCGGCGACGACGCCGACGCCGGCAAAGAGACGGGCGCTCGAGCCGGTTATCTCGGCGCTGCGCACACCCACTGCGAACTCGCCGTTGCCCCGGTGGTCGATCCATCCGACGGGTGCAGCGTACGAGCCGCGATCGAAACCTTCGTGTTCCGCGATGAGCGCCAACGCGGCCAGGTGCGGATCACCACCAACCGCGGGTGTCGGGTGCAGCGCGGCGACAAGCTCGAGCACTGACGGAAGCGGATGCGACAATCGTCCCTCGACTGTCGTGGCGAGGTGATGCAGGTTGGCGACGCTCACGACCTGTGGCTCTGTTTCGGCGTCGAGGTAGGAGCACCACGCGAGCAGCGTGTCATGCACCATGTCGATGGTGATCTGGTGCTCAACCCGGTCCTTTTGTGAGGCCAACAACGAGGCGGCGAATCGCGCGTCGGCCGCCGGGTCGGGGCTGCGGCCAGTAGTGCCGGCCATCGGTTGCGATCGGACGAAATCGCCGCGGCGCGCCACGAGCAGCTCAGGCGACGCGCCGATCAGCGTGGGCATTGCGAACACGTAGCACGAGGCGTAGTTGCGGACGAGTCGACGCAGCACGCCGGCGCGAGAAATCGGTGTGTCACATTCGATGCGGATGTCGCGGGCAAGCACGACCTTTCGCGCGGCGCCGCCGCGGAGCGCGTCGCGCGCGGCAGCGACGGATTCGCACCATGCGCCAGGCGGGCGAGTAGTGGTGACCTGGTAGCGGGTTGGCGCAGTCGGCACCGCACGCGCACCGGCGGCGGTGAGCCGGTCGATGAGCTCGTGGGTGTCGGGGGGGTCGCCGACACCGGTCCAGGTCAGCCACCGGGTGCCGTCACGGTCGCGCCCGTACACGATCACGGGTACCACCAGCG
>JANMVY010000767.1:0-2895 GCA_031393535.1 Actinomycetes bacterium
CTACGACGCGAACCTGTCGCTCGATCGCCGCATCGCGGCGATCGTTCGCTTGTGCGAGCGCGGCCATGCGTCGCAGATCGTGGTGTCGCACGATTACTGCTGTCACATCGACTGGTTGCCGCATCCGATCAACCATCCGTCGATGACCTACCTGTTCACCGTGGTGCTGCCGGCGTTGCGCGCCGGCGGGGTCGACGATGCGACCATCGAGCAGTTCCTCGTGCACAACCCGCGGCGTTTGCTCGCGGGGGAGTGAGGTCACCCGTTCCCCCTTCGCCCCGTCACCCGCCGAAATCATCGCGCCGACCGTATTGTTGTAATCTTTGAAAGAATAGACGTGGGAGGATCCCGTGGACCCCAGTGCATCGCCCGGCCGCCGCTATCGCCTGATCTCCGCGGACGGGCACGTCAACGAACCACCCGACGTGTGGGTCGACCGTGTACCGGCCGCACTCCGCGACCGGGCACCGAAGATCGTGCGTTTCGACGAGGGCGATGCCTGGGTCATCGAAGGTGTGTCCGATCCGATCAACTTCGGGATGAACGCTTGTGCGGGCATCGCCCCAGAAGACATGAAGGGCTGGTGTCGCTTCGACGAGATCCGTCGCGGGGGCTATGACCCGGCGGCGCGCATCGACGAGATGGACTCGGACAAGGTCGATGCCGAGGTGCTCTTCCCCACGCCCCGGCTTTCTCAGGCCGTGATCGCGAACCCCGACACCGAGTACCACCTCGCGATGGTGCGCGCCTACAACGACTGGCTCGCCGAGTTCTGCGCCTACGCCCCCGAGCGTTTCGGCGGCATGGCCATCGTGCCCAACCGCGGTGCTGCGTCGGCGGTGGCCGAGGTCGAACGCGTGCTCGAGTTCCCTGGCATTCGTGGGGTGGTGATGGGCTGTTACCCGAACGGCACACTCGCGATCGAGCCCGAGGACGACACGTTCTTCGGGCTGCTCGCGGAACGCGGGGTCACTCTCGCCGTGCACGTGAGCCTGAGCCAATCGATGCCGGCTGCGCATCGGGCGAAGCTCCCGGGCTTCGGCCGTTTCTACGATGCGCCCAACCGCATGGTCGAGATGATCTTCGCCGGCGTGTTCGATCGCTTCCCCGAGCTCGACGTGTTCTTCGCCGAGGTCGATTTCGGTTGGGTGCCGTACGTGAAGGAGCAGATCGACAACAACTATCAGCGCCTCGATCCGGTGAGCCGCTTCGGCCTCGAGATGTTGCCGAGCGAGTACATCGAGCGACACTTCCACTTCGGTTTCATGACCGACACCCACGGGGTGCACAACCGTCACGCAGTCGGTGTCGAACGCATCTTGTGGTCGAACGACTATCCGCACATCAGCGCCGATTGGCCCAACTCGTGGCGCACGATCCAGGCTGCGTTCTCCGGCGTACCGAGCGACGAGCGCAACCTGATCCTCACCGGCAACGCGCAGCGGCTCTGGGGTTTTCGGTAGGTGGTCGCCGGCCCCGCCCAACCCGTGCGACGTCAGGCGCGGCGCCCCCGAGTCGCCGACATCGTCGCGGACAGCCTTCGTGATCGTGTGCTGTCGGGTGAGCTCGCCGACGGCGATCTGCTGCCCCGACAAGAGCAGCTCGTCGCGGATTTCGGTGTGTCGCCGCCGTCGCTCCGTGAGGCATTTCGCATCCTCGAGACCGAGGGTCTCGTCTCGATCATCCGGGGCAACGCCGGCGGCGCGCACGTCGAGCTACCCCGCCCTGAGCGAGTGGCGTACCTGCTGGCGATGGTGTTGCAGGTGCGCGGCGTCTCGATCGACGACGTGGCGGTCTCGTTGGGCCAGCTCGAGTCGTTGTGCGCCGCGATGGCGGCGCGCCGTGCGGACCGCGCCGTGGTGGTGCGCATACTGCGCGCGCGCATCGAGGAGTCGCGCGCGGTCCTCGACGACACCGATTCGTATGTGCGCGTGGCCCGGCGATTCCACGAGGACCTCGTGCAGAGTTGCGGCAACGAGACGCTCATCATCGTGCTGGGTGCGGTCGAAACCCTCTGGTCCGCGCACGTCGAGCAACTTACCGTGGCGCGCGGTGTGGTCGAGTCGTTCGACGATCGCGGTTTCCGCGAGCGAAGCCTCGCCGCGCATGTGGCCATCGCGGATGCGATCGACGAAGGAGATGCATCGCTCGTCGAGCGGCTCGTACGTGATCACATGGCCGAGCCGACCAAGCACCGATTCGTCGGCGCCGAGCTCATCGTGCGCAGCTCGATCGTGCGCGACGCGCCGGCCGACGCGGGGCATCGACCCGTGCCCTGAGCGCGCGCTCGGCGTGCCGGCCTCACACCTGGCGCGGGCGGTCACGGTCGTCGTTCCGGTCTGCACCAGTCCGAGCCTGCAGCGTGCGTCATGGCGATCACCGCGATCCTCCACTGGTCGGAGCTGCTCGACTTCTACGAGCTCGGACGTGACAACTGAAGACCCGACCTGTCGTTTCGCCCCGAACCGCCGCCCACGCCGTAGTCGCGCAGGTACACGCTCACGAGACGAAGCGCACCACGTCGTCAGGGGTGGCCGGACCGTCGTGTACGAGCACGCCGTCACGTAGCGCGACACAACGGTCGACACGAGAGACGTAACGCTCCTCGTGTGTCGCCACGACGACCGCGGCACCTCGTTCGTGGGCCGCGGTGAACAGATCGAGCACGGTGGCCTTGCCCGCGGCGTCGAGCCCGACGAAGGGCTCGTCGACCAGCAGTACTTCGAACGGGCGACAGAACGCGACGAGCACCGACGTGCGTTGGCGCAAGCCACGGCTGAACCGTGTCGGAAGGTCGTCGGCACGCGGCGCGAGGCCGAGTTGCTCGATGAGTGCCTCGGCGTCGGCATCGCAACCTGGGCCACCGTGCAGGCGCGAGATGTACTCGACGTGCTC
>JANMVY010000227.1:0-2555 GCA_031393535.1 Actinomycetes bacterium
CGCACCCCGAATCCGCACGTGGCACTCGGTGGCGGCGGACCGCACTTCTGTCTCGGTTCGCACCTGGCGAAGCTCGAAGCGGTCGCCACGTTCGACGCGCTGCGCCCGTGGCTGAGTCGATTGTCGTTCGCGGGCACCCCAGAGCGTGTGCGTTCGAACTTCATCAACGGCATGAAGCACCTGCCGCTCAACCTCGTCTAACGACGCAGGTCAGCGGCCAGGCTCGCGTCCGCTACGCGATCGACGATCCGACGCTTCTGAACTTGCTCGACGCGTTCTTGCCGAGCGTCGTTACCGCGGCGAGGCAGATCACTGCGATCAGCGCGACGAGGAGGGCGTACTCGACGAGAGCCGCGCCGCGCGCAGTCCGGGCCTTGCTCGCCAACAGCGGACCCAGAAAACGGATCGTAACGGTCAACGTGTTCACGGTTCACCCCGACGGGTCGGACTCTGCCACGATCATCGGTCGGATCTCCCACCGAGTTGAGGGAACGGGGCCCGGTGCGACGCGGCAGCCGTCGCGTGGTCACCGCGAGCCGCGACCTGGCACGACGACCAAGACCAGCAGACCGACGCGACCTGACCGACCAACACCGCCCGCCCGCAATTGTCAGCACTTGCCTCTACTACCCTCTCCCGTCGTGAAGCTGGACGTGTTCTGCGAACTCGAGCGCGGGGGAGTCCCGTGGTCCCGTGAAGGCGAAGCCCAGGTCATCGAGGACTCCCTCGAACAGGCGCGTCTGGCCGACCGGCTCGGCTATGACACATGGTGGACGGTCGAGCACCACGGGTGCGGCGACTTCTCGCTCAGCTCCACTCCTGAGCTGTTCAACCTGATGGTCGCCCAGCAGACCTCACGTATCCGCATCGGCCACTCGGGTGTGCTGGCCCCGTTCACCATCAACCATCCGGTGCGGGTGGCCGAGCGGGCGGCGTTCCTCGACGTCATCTCGAACGGCCGCCTCGAGATGGGTGCGGCACGCGCCGGTCATCAGGAGCTCCGGAACTTCGGCCTCGACCTCGACACCATGCGCCAGAACCTGCGCGAGCTCATGCAGATGCTGCCCCGCATGTGGAACGAGACCGACTTCTCGTGGGACAGCGACTACGTCAAGATCCCCGAGATCAACGTGGTGCCCAAGCCGCTGCAACGCCCGCATCCACCCCTGTGGCAGATGGCCATCAGCCGTGAGTCGTTCGAGATGGCCGGTTCGCTCGGGGTCGGCGTCATCGGCACCACACTGCTCGAGCCGCTCGAAAGCCTGTCGATCCTGCGCGATCTCTACCGCAAAGGACTCCAATCGACGGCCACGCACGTGAGCCCGGTCGTGCACGACGAGTTCGGCGTGTTCACCTTCGTGCACTGCGCGGCGACCAAGGAAGAGGCGATCCGCAATCTCGCCGGGCCGGCCGTGCTCTGGTACGTCAACGGCGTGCCGCGAGCGCTCAAGACGCCGCGCAAGGTCATGATCGACAGCTTCCGCAACACGTTCTCACCCGGCCAGACCTTGGCCGGCCTCAACGCCGGTGATGTCCTCGACGACGAGCAGTGGGACCTCGACGACCCGATTCCGGTCATCCGCCTGCTCAACCGCCAGATGGCGGGGTTGCCGGTCGATCCCGAGGAAGCGTTCGAGGTCTTCGAGCCGATGGACGCGGTCGTCATCGGCGACCCCGAGATGTGCTTCGACAAGATGGCCAAGTTCGCCGACATCGGCGTGCAGCGCCTCTTGTGCTTCCAGCAGTTCGGGATGATCGAGCAACCTGCCGTGCTGGCGAGCATGGAGCTGTTGGCCAACGAGGTCATGCCGAAACTCGCAGCTCTCTAGCCTTCGGAGAGGATCGCCATGGACATCGACGACGTCCGATTCAAGATCGCCGCGGCGCGCCGCATGCTCTATCGCGAGGGTGTCGACTCGCAGACCGCAGGCCACGTCAGCGTGCGCGTGCCCGGGCACGACGCGTTCTGGGCCACGCCGTTCCAGTACTTCGACGAGACGCTGCCCGAACACGTCATCAAGGTGAGCTTCGACGGCGAACTGCTCGAAGGCAGTTGGCACGCATCACCCGCGCTCAACTTCCACGCCACGACGTATCGCAAGCGGGCCGACGTCAACTCCGTGGTCCACCACCACGGGTACTACACGTCGGTCATCGCGGGCACGGGCCGGGTGGTCGGCCAGCACAATCTCGTGGCCACCCTGTTCTGGCACGACCAGGCGCTGTCATCCGACAACAGCAACCAGTCGGCCGTCAACGACGAGATGCTCGTCGACAACCTCGGCGACAAGAACGTCGTGCTGATCCACAATCACGGCTGTCTCGTGGTCGGGCCCTCGCTCGAAGTCGCGACGATCAAGGCAATTCTTCTGGAAAAGGCTGCCCACTACGACTTCGACGCGCAGGCCGTGGGTGGCAAGGAGCTCGACATCCCCGAACGTCTGGGCTCGCTCAAGTTCAACCTCGAGAAGTACATGCTGCCCGAGATGTGGGCGGCTCAGTTCCGCCGCCTTCGCAAGTCCGACCCCGAGCTGTTCGCCCTGCTCGACTGAGCA
>JANMVY010000832.1:0-4893 GCA_031393535.1 Actinomycetes bacterium
CCTGTCCGAGCGCGCGCTGCTGGGGCGGTGGATCGATCAGGGTGCGGTGATCGGCCGGAGCCATCAGCGGAGCCCCTCGGCCGTGTCTCTCAGGAACTCGCTGCGCTGTGCGATCAGCTGGCGCAGGTAACGCGCGAGCACGAGTCGTTCGACGATCCAACCGACGAAGCTGATCGGCGCGTCGAAGCGGATGTGGTCGGTCATCGTCGTGCCACCGTCGGCGGCGACGAAGAGGTGCTCGTGTTGGAACGACCGGAACGGGCCTCGCATCTGCTCGTCGACGAAGCGGCGCGGTCGGTCGAGTTCGATCACACGACTGGTCATCGTGAACGGGATGCCGGAGTGCCGCGCCCGCCAGGTGACGGACTCGCCGAGACCGATGTGGCCGGTGGTCACGCCGTCGATGGCGCGCTCGTTCGAGTCCGACATCGACGCGAGGTGGGCGTCGATGTCGAGCGAGACGTCGAAGACGATTTCGATCGGCGCGTCGATGAGCGTCACGTGTTCGAACTCGACCGTCACGCGGGCCGGGCTCCGTGCAGCGCATCGAGTGCATCACTGAATGTTCCGTGCTCGAACTCGAATCCAGCGTCGAGTAACCGTTTCGGGACGCAGCGCCGGCCGGTGAGCGCGAGCGCTGGGTCGGTCCGCATGAACATCGCGCCGAGGTAGACGAGGGGCTTCGGGGTGGGGGGAGACCAAGGCCGATGAAGTGCGGCTCGGAGTGCCGCCATCATGTCTTGGTTCTGGATCGGGTTCGGCGCGGTGACGTGAACCACACCGTCGATGTCGCTGGGGTCGCACAGGAACCGCAGCGCGCGGAGGAAGTCGTCGACGTGGATCCAGCTGATCCATTGATCGCCCTTGCTGATCCGCCCACCCAACCCGAGTTTTGTGAGTCGGGTGAGTCGTTCGTACGCGGGGGTGTCGTGGTCGAGGACGATGCCGGTGCGGAGCACCACGAAACGGTCGGCGCGAGCCTCTTGAGCGGCCTGTTCCCACGGGCGCGCGACGCCGGCCATCTGCGGTGGCCCGTCGGCGGGTGGGTGTCGCTCGTCGATGATGACCTGGCCGGCGTCGCCGTAGATGGCAAGGGTGCTCATTTGCAGCCAGAGCGCTGGCGGCGTCGTTAGCTCTCGCGAGGCCTCGACGAGCGCCCGAGTCGGCTCGACCCGGGATCGTTTCAGCAGCTCGATGTTCTTTGGAGTCGGTCGGCGATCAACCAGCGCGCCAGCGAGGTTGACAACAGTGGCGCCCTCGAGCTCGCTGGCCCAAGATCCGACGGTCCGACCGTCCCATTTGACCTGTCGGTGGTCGAGGTCGGAGCGCGGTGCGCGGGTGAGAATCACGACGTCGTGGCCGTGGTCGTGGAAGTCGCCGGCCAGCCTGCGGCCGAGCGATCCTGCGCCGCCCGCGATCACCACCCTCACGACGACGCCCCGACAGAGGCGATCTGAGGGGAACTCCCGCGGGTCCAGGTGACGCTTACGTCGCGTATGAGATAGGACGGCGCCGCCCGGGCCGTGGAGAAGCTCGCAAGGAACTCCGATGCGAGGTCGCCGATCACGACCCGCTGGGCGTCGCGGCGGTCGGGCCTCATTTCCGCCGCCTCGAGCAAACCGTGATGGTCGGGCGACACTGCGACCGTGGCGCTCAGGCAGGTACCGCCAATCGGTTCACACGGGGGCGACGGCGACTGCTTGGCGATCGCAACCGTGACCCGGACTCCGAAGTCGACGGCCGATGAGGCTGGCGTGACGGTCCAGCACAACCCGTCGGCTGACTCGACGATGTTCACGTACGCGGGCCGGAGGACACCGGGGAACCACCGACCGCCGAGCAGCCTCGCGGTGCGCGAGTCGGTATGGCGAACCGGCACGTAGACGCCAACCGTCGTACCGCCGAAGCCGTCGGCCCACTCCACCGAGATCCGGTGCGCAGCGGCGCGAAGCTTCATCCCCAGCGCCGACGGGAGGGGAGCGGGGCGAATGCGGTCGATGTCGAGCAGACAGCAGCCGACGACGGTCCCGCCTTCGATCACATGGGGGTGCAAGCCCGCCGGCAGTCGCCTTGCTGCTTCGTCCGGATCGACTAGCGCGTTGACGAGCAGCCGGCGGCGGATGACGCCTCGCAGTTCTCTCTGGGCAGCTGTCCCTCGTTCGCTCATAAATGATACGCTACCATTTACTCTCGTACCGATTACAAGCGGATCGATCCGGAACGGAGCGGCATGGGCAACGAGTACCGCCTCGATGAGCTCGCCCGGCTAGCGAACGTGGCATCGACCACCGTGCGGCTCTACCAAACGAAGGGTCTCCTCGCCCCGCCCCGGCTCGAAGGACGCACCGGCTGGTATGACGACTCCCACCTCAGCCGCCTTCGGCTGACAACCCGCCTGCAGAACGAGGGCTACTCCCTCGCCGGCATCGCTAACCTGCTCGAGCAGTGGGAGCAGGGACGCAGCCTTGACGCCGTCATCGGTGTCGAGGCGGAACTCGACGCCCTGCTTGGTGAGGTCCACGCCGTCGTGCTCGATCCTGTCGAGTTGCTTGAGCGGTTTCCGGCTGGGTCGATGACCCCTGAATTGATCCAGCGCGCCGCCGCTCTCGGCCTTGTGGAACCCACCGACGGTGGCAAAGTGCGCGTGGCGGATCGGCGTTTCCTCGACACGGGCTCGGCGCTTGCGCGTATGGGGATCCCTATCAAGGTGATTCTCGACGAGTGGGAATCCCTCGTGGTCCACACCGACGACATCGCGTCGCGGTTTGTCGGCCTATTCGAGACCCACCTGGCGCCCGATGAGTGGCGGACCAGCCTCGACACCGAGCGGGCGCGCGAACTCGCGGAGACGCTCGCCAGAGTCCAAGCGATCGCCCGGCAAGTTCTCGCGGCCGCCCTTGATGCGAGTATCGCCCGTCTGGGCCGTGAGCGACTCGGCGAACTGATCGCATCATGAAAGGCGAACTCTGGGTTCGGCGTCGGCGGCCGATCTGTGTCGAGTTGGCGCATTCGAATGCCGATCGATCGGCTGTGGGAGACGATGTAGCCGCCCGGCCAGCACCAACGGTTGGGACGTCCGGTTCGGCTCGATCACGTATATGCCCCGTGCCGACGGGGACCCCCAGCAGTTCACGTACGACGAAGGCGTGTCGAAGGCTGGTTGATCGGCGCAGTTTCTCGCCGTCCACCCACGGCGGATGACCCGGTTGGCGACCGCAGTTGACCAAGCCACTCGAGGCGTTGCGGCGCGCCCACGAATCTCGCGGCCATCGAGTGTGCGCCCGCGACATTCCAGATCACGTTGTCGGCGATGAGCGAGGCTGGCTCTGTCTGATCCATGAGAACGGAAAGCATGGGCCGTGCGACGGTTGGCTGTCGCGTTCGCCCGAACGCGAATGAGGGAAATCCCTGATTTAATCCCGTGTCGCGAGAGCGGATCATGGTCCCATGACCGCCGACCTGAATCGGATCGAAGCCCACCCCGACACGCACTGGCCCGAGACGCCGTCACGTCATGCTCTCGTGCTCGTCATTCTGATGATCGCGTTCGCGGGTCGGGTCGTCGCGCAACTGGTTCAGCTCGCGTATCCGGTGAGCTGGCTTCCGTCGTTCGATCAGTGGCAGAGCGGTGCGCTTCCGTACGCGGTGCTCCTTGCAGGCCAGGTCGCGATTCTCGGCGCGCAGTTCCACATCTTCTGCTCGGTCCGCGCGGCGCACGCGATGCTGGGTAACCGAAGCCATCGTGTCGTCCGGGCTTTCGCATGCACCTACCTCGCAGTCATGGTTGTGCGCCTCCTCGTCGGCCTGTCTGGGGCTGCGCCGGGTAGCTGGTTCGATGCCGGCCTGCCCACGGTCTTCCACTTGTTGCTCGCGACGTTCCTGCTGGTCTGGCTCGAAGCTGAGCGACGGAGCGTGCGGCCGGCGTAGACGTCACAGTGCGAGCGGCGGTCCGTCAGGCCGTACCGTATGGAGATGGTGCACGACCGACTCGCCTTCGATCGTGGCATGGCGCGAGGCATTGCGGCTTTCCGA
The DNA here is from genome assembly GCA_031393535.1 of Actinomycetes bacterium. Lineage (GTDB taxonomy): Bacteria > Actinomycetota > Acidimicrobiia > Acidimicrobiales > WLNW01 > WLNW01. The sequence goes on from JANMVY010000832.1 coordinate 4,033, forward strand.
TGGGCTGCGCTGTTGTGGGCCTGGATTGGCCTCATCCTTGAGCGTGATCAGCTCGACCATCGCTGGCTGGCGATCGCTGCACTGTCAGTCGCGTCCGCCGTCACCGCGTTCGCGACGGCTCGCGCCGCCCGCGATGCATCGGCCTCGTTCGCGCGGTGGTTCGTCGTTCTCGAAGTCTCCGTGGGCTTGGGTCTGCTGTTGCTCGATGGCGTCGTCTATGACCCGGCGCGTCAGCAATCGCTGCCGTGGGCCTGGCCTGCGGCCGGCATCATCACCGCTGCGGTGGTGTGGGGCACGCGGAGTGGGCTGGTCGCGGCTGCGATGGCTGCGGTTGCGAGCTTCGTCGGCGAGAGCATTCTGCGCGACGCAGTGGAATGGTCGGTGTCGGCTGCGTCGAAATCGGCCTTGTTCGCGCTTGCTGCGATCGCCGCGGGCACCGTGGCCGCCCGATTGCGCGAAGCCGAGGGAGAGATCTCGACGGTTCGTGCGCGCGAGGAAGTCGCCCGTACGTTGCACGACGGCGTCCTGCAGACCTTGGCCGTGATCCAACGACGCAGCGACGATCGCGAGCTCTGCGATTTGGCCCGCTCACAAGAACGCGACCTTCGCGCGTTCTTGTTCGGCCGTGACCGCGCGGCCACCGACCTCGCGGCCGCGGTCCGTGCGTCGGTCGACCTCGTCGCACGGCGCGATGGCATAGACGTAGAGGTCGCGTTGGCCGACGACCTTCCACAGCTACCCGATGCGTCAGTTCGCGCGCTCACTGGCGCGGTGCAAGAAGCTGTCACCAACGCGGCCAAGCACAGCGGCGCAGCCCGTGTGGTCGTCTATGCCGAGCCAACGAGCGACGAGCGCGGGGTG
>JANMVY010000141.1:0-2550 GCA_031393535.1 Actinomycetes bacterium
GGCGGTGGTGATCGACCCGGCATACGACATCACGACCATCCTCGACACCCTCGAAGCCGACGGCATGCGGCTCATCGGCGTGCTTGCCACCCACTATCACGCCGACCACATCGGCGGTTCCATGATGGGCTTCGACGTGCGAGGCATCAGCGAACTGCTCGAGTACACGTCAGTCCCGATCCACCTGCAGCGCGATGAGGTCGAATACGTGGTGAAGACCACTGGGGTGTCGCGCACCGAGCTCGCATTGCACGACAGCGGCGACATCGTGCAGGTCGGCGGGCTCGACATCGAGCTCATCCATACGCCCGGTCACACGCCGGGCAGCCAGTGCTTCCTCGTGGCGAACCGCCTGGTTTCGGGCGACACCTTGTTCCTCGACGGTTGCGGGCGCACGGACCTTCCCGGCAGCGACCCGAGCGCGATGTACGACAGTCTCACGCAGAAGCTCGCGAAGGTGCCCGACAAGACCTTGCTCTATCCCGGCCACTTCTACTCGCCGCAGCCCTATGGCACGCTGGGCGAAACGCGGCGCGAGAACTACGTGTTCACGCCGAAGACAGAGGCGCAGTGGCTCGCGATGTTCGGTCGTTGAGTCGACGCCTGCGTCAGTGAGCCTCGAGCGACGAGACCGAGGACGCAATCGTGGTGTCCCACATGCGAAAACAACGTGGGCAGCCGAGATGCACATTGCCGGTGATGTGATCGATCAGATCGACCACCCCGGCCGTGGAGCACGCGGGGCACGGGTACGCGCCACCCGCCCGCGCCCGTGCCCGGGTCGTGTCGCGGAGGTCGATCAGGGCGAACTGTCGCGGCGCGGGCGGCACAGGATCGCCGAGGGGCACGATCAACAAGCGCGACCGGGCGCTGCCCGGCGCTTCGGAGGGGACCGGGTGTCCGGTCACACGAGCGATCGCTGCGGCGACATCGGCCGTGAGCGGGCGACCTGAGGCGTCGGGGCGGAGCGATTTCACGGTGCGCCGCGGCGCATGCCCCGGTAGTGGGAATGGCGCAGAGTCAGCGGGACGAGCGGTGTCGGCCCCAGGGTGTTCCTCGCTGAGGACTTGCCGCTCGCGGGCGAGCAACAGACGGAGCCGATCGTGTTGGGGCGCGAAGTCGGCCGCGGCGACCATTGCCACAGGCGTGGTCTCGAGCGAGACGGCGACCTGCGCCACGTTCCGTTCATCAGGGCGCGGCGCCAAGGTGGCCGCTGGATGACGCGTGCTGCGAACGGCCGGCACCGGCCAGATGGGTATCGGTTCGAGCACAAGACGCGGGTACTGCGGGGGGAGGTCGGTGTTCATGGTGGCGTCGCCGTTTCGCTGAAGGGACCGTCGAGATGGAGAGTAGACACGCGCGGAGCGTGGTGTCATGGGTCGATTCGCCCCTGTGAACAGGCCATTTGACTCACGCGTGGTCGAGATATCCTCACGGAGGGTGATGTAGTTGCGCTCAAGTCGACCGCGCCGCAGCCGATCCAACGACGACGCAAGGTGCGAGGAGCGCTGTGGAGCACGAAGAGAACCAGGGAGCCGAGCCGATGGACGCAGCGGCGTTTGCGATGACGGCGTCCTCGCCGGGCGGAGCGCCCGCGGCCGATTTCGCCGAGTGGGAAGCAGCGCAGTCGCGCATCTCGGTTCTCGAGTCGCGCGTCGCTTGTGCCGAGGAGGAGAACCGAGCCTTCCTGCAGTCGCTGCGCCACGCCGCGGCCGCGGCTGAGGAGCTGCTCGACGAAGCGCGTGGTGAAGCAGCGCTCATCCGTGACGCAGCGACGCGACATGCCGCGGAGCTCGCCAGCGAGCTCGACGCCCGGCGCGCCTCGCTTACGATGGACGCGCAACGCGACGCGGACCGCATGCTCGACGAGGCGCGTACCACGGCCTACGAGCTCGTGGTGGTGGCGCGCGCCGATGCGCGCGAAGCCGTGCACGAGGAACGAGTCCGCGCGGCCAACGAGCTCGAGATGCTCGCCATGGTGCGTGAGCGTGTCAGCGAGGAGCGCAACACTCTCACCCAATGCCACACGCAACTGGGTGGCCGGTTGCGCGAGCTTGCCCACTCGATGTTGGAGTTCGCCGAACGCCGGCCCGAGGTCGAGCGGAGCGACCAGGCGTTTGCGGCCACGGTTCTCACGGGCCCACAGGTCGGCGGCGCGATGGAGTCGCTCGCGACGGCTGTTTCGCGGCCGGCGGGGGCTGATCGCGCCGAGACTCATGCCGACGAGGAACACCTCGAGCGTGCGTTCAACGAGTTCTTCTCCGCAGACATCGAACACGAGCCCAGCCGACGCTGGATCCTCGAGGACTGATCGCGGTACGTCGGCGGCCGAAGGCCATGAAATCTCAGACGACTTCGGCTCGCACGAGGCACGACCGTACGTGTGCGACGTCGACCGCGACGCCGAGCCCTACGCCGTCGGGCACGAGGAGGGTTCCGCCCGGGCCGAGCACGAAGGGTTCGGTGAGGTCGCGCGCGAAGTAGCGGCTGCTGGCCGAGAGGTCACCGGGCAGTGTGAAGCCGGGCAGCGAGGCCAACGCCAGGTTTGCG
>JANMVY010000248.1:0-5023 GCA_031393535.1 Actinomycetes bacterium
ATCATCGTGGCCGCGTTCGAGGGCTGGAACGACGCCGGCGACGCCGCGTCCACCGCGGTTCGCCACCTGCGCGACCGTCTCGGGGCCAAGACGTTCGCGACAGTCGACCCCGAGGTGTTCTTCGACTTCACCTCCACCCGGCCCACCGTCGAGATCGACGAGCGGGCGGGCCGACTCGTGCGCTGGCCCAGCATCGAGATGTGTGCGACCGACGAGCACGACGACATCGAGCTCATCACCCTGCTCGGCATCGAACCGCAACTGCGCTGGCGAACCTTCTGCACCGAGATCGTCGACCTCGCCCGTGCCACCAACGCGCATCTCGTGCTCACGCTCGGAGCGTTGTTGGCCGAAGTCGCCCACACCCGACCCACGAGTGTCTTCGGCACCAGCTACGACGAGCACCTCGCCCTGCAACTCGGGCTCGAGCCCTCACGGTACGAAGGCCCTACGGGCATCGTCGGGGTTCTGCACAACTCGTGTATCGAGGCCGGCATTCCCTCGGCATCACTATGGGCCGGTGTGCCGAGCTACGTGCCGGGCGCGCCGTCGCCCAAGGCCGCGCTGGCGCTCGTGCATCGCGTGGGTGACTTCCTCGGCACTTCGGTGCCGTGCACCGAGCTCGAGATCGCCTCGGCGGCCTACGAGCGTCAGGTCACGCGCCTCGTCGACGAGGACGACGAGACGGCGGCCTACGTCGAACAACTCGAGTCGCGCTACGACAACGGCGACGACGACGAACCCGACGACGACGAACCCGACGAGGTCGACGCAGAGTCGCTCGTCGAAGAAGTCGAACAGTTCCTGCGCAATCAGCGCGACTGACCGAGCACGCCGCGCAACCATTCGATCAGCTCGTCGAGGATCGCGACATGAGGCGGCTCGTTGAAGATCTCGTGGCGCAAACCCGGGTACACGATGCGTCGCACGCCACGAATCGCGGCGAGCGGTTGGGAGCTCGCGGTGGGCACGAGTGTGTCGTCGCCACCATGTTGTACGAGTGTCGGCACGCGCAACTCTGCCAAGTGATGGTTGACCCATTGCATCTCCGCGAGCATCGCGTGCGCAAGTGCGGGGGTCGTGGTGGTGACCACCAGCGGGTCGGCGAAGTAGGCGTCGGCCACCGCAGGATCGGTTGCGAGCTGACTGGCATCGACCGGTGTCGGCACACGCAGACGTGGCGCCACGCGTGCGAGCCACGGGGTGATCGCACGCAACGGCGGGGGGATGTTCGCGCCGAGGGCCGGGCCGCTGAGCACAAGCGCGTCCGGCGCGGGCCGACCGTGCAGCACATAGCCGAGGGCGATGAGCCCACCCATCGAATGCCCGCACAACACCGTCGGCAAGCCGAGCGTGCGCACTTGCGCCAACTGGTCTTCGACGTCGTCGCACAACTCGGCGAACGAACGAACGTAAGCGCGCCGCCCTCCCGACAAGCCATAGCCGCGATGATCGATCGCGATCACCTCGATGCCATGGGCCGCGAGCTGCACGCCTACGTGCTCGTAACGACCGGAATGCTCGGCGATGCCGTGGAGCAGCAACATCGCAGCCCAGGGTTCGGTGGCGGAAAAGCGACGGCGCAGCTGCACCACACCGTCACGCGTGACCCCGAAGTCGGTGGTGCTCAAAGGTCCTGCTGCTCGCTGCGCCACACCGGGTCGCGGGGTTGGTCGAACATCACATCGGAGATGTCGCCGCGGATCGCCGCGAACGCGAGCTCCATCCAACCGTCGCCGCCGGCGAGCGGGGTGGGCATCGCGTCCTCGGCGTAGAACCCGGCATCGAGACACTCGAGCGGATGCGGGTTGATCGTGCCGCCGGTGGCGCGGCACAGGAACACCATGGAGTACAAGGGAATCCGCGTGAAACCCTGTCGCAGCCCATCGAGCACGGCGACGAGGCGGATGACCTCGCATTCGATCCCGGTCTCCTCGCGGACCTCCTTCACCGCGACTTCCGAAGCCGAGTAGCCGACATCGGCCCACCCGGTGGGGTAAAGCCACACGCCTGCGTCGCGTCGTTGCACGAGGAGCAGCTCGCCGGCGTCGTTGTGGACGATCGCGCCAACGGTGGCCTTCGGGGTCTGATAGCCCGCGATGCCCTCGCCCACGTGTTTCATCCACTCGTCGACGATCGTGTCGGGCGTACCCGGGGTGCCGACCATGGCCCGGATCTCGGAGGCCACCGCGAGGATCTCCTCGAACCGCTCGCGCTCGTAGAGGCTCTGCGTGAAGCCGAGACCAGTGCGCGCGATGCCGGCCAAGGCTTCGCTCCAGCGCAAGAGGTCGCGATCGGAGTACACCGTCGGGAGGTTACTGCTACAGCTCACCGGCGAGCGCGTGGAGCACGGCCCGTTCGATCTCGACGAGGTACGCGTCGTCGTCGATCTTCGCGCCCCCACCGTCGCGGACGTAGAACGCATCGATGGCATCCGAGCCGAGCGTTTGCACTTTCGCGCTGACGATGTCGAGGTCGCATTCGAGGAGCGCTTGTGTGATCCGGTACAACACGCCGATGCCGTCGGGCGCTTCGACCTCGACCACGGTCGCGACGTCGGAGCTGTGGTTGTCGACGAGCACCCGCGGTGGTTTCGGGCGTGCGTTCGTCGCCCGCGCCGCCGGGTAGGTCCGGGCGCGCTCGGCGAGCCTGGCCCGCAGGGCGAGGCGCCCGGCCAATGCAAGCTCCACGTCGGTCTTCACGCGAACCCAGTTCGGCTCGTCACCGAAGATGCTCTTCACGCGGTACACCTCGAGCGCCATGCCTGCTTCGCTGTGCGCTGACGCGTCGAACACGTCGACGCCGTTCAACGACAGCACACCGGCAACGCGCGAGAACAACCCGGGACGGTCGGGTGCGACGACGGTAAGGGTGCCCGCCTCGCCCTGCACGATCAACCGACGCTGCGCCAGGAGACGCCGATGCTCCTCGGTGGGAAACGGCGCTTCGACCAGTTCGCTCGCCTCGCCGCCGCGCAGCACGTGCGCGGTGCGCCGCACGAGTTGGGCCACAAGCCCGGCCTTCCATTGCCCCCAGGCCGCGGGACCGGTCGCGATCGAGTCGGCCTCGGTGAGCGCATGCAAGAGTTCGAGAGTCTCGACCGAACCGACTTGCGTGGCCACGGAACGAATCGTGCCTTCATCGTCGAGGTCGCGTCGGGTCGCCGCATCGGGGAGCAGGAGATGGTGGCGCACCATGCTCACGAGCACCGCGACCTCGTCGTCGGCGAACCCCATGCGCGACGCGATGCGATCGATGATCTGGATGCCCACGTCGACGTGATCACCCGGGTAGCCCTTGCCGATGTCGTGGAACAGCGCGCCCAGCACCAAGAGATCGGGTCGGTCGACGCGATCGACCAGCTTCGCCGCCTCGGACGCGGCCTCGAACAGGTGCCGGTCGACCGTGAAGCGGTGGTACGCGTTGCGTTGTGGGCGGCTGCGACAGGGTTCCCACTCGGGGATCATGCGGTGCACGAGCCCGAGCTGATCGAGCGCCTCGAGCACCGGGATCGCCGGATGACCCACCATCAACAAGTCGGTCAGGAGCCAACGTGCTTCGTCCGGCCAGGGTGACGGCATCGCAGGCATCTCGCTGGCCATGCGTTCCAGCGCGCTTCGGTCGATGAACGCTCGTTGGGTCGATGCGGCGAGCGCGACACGGAGCGCGATCGCCGGGTCGTCTTGCACGTTGCACGATGGCGCGAGGCGAACAGTGCGCTCCTCGAGGATCACACCGGGTGAGACCTCGCGGGGGCGTTCTCGAATGACCCGGCGGCGCCGACTCGACTGGACGCGATGCCAGGTGAAGTCGCTGGTCCACGCGATCGAGCGCGCCGCGGCCACGACGTTCTTCATGAGCGCGTCCGCGTCGGCCACACCCAGGGCGGCTGCGACTGCATCCTGCTCCTGCAACAACAGCGCGTCGCCGCGGCGCCCGGAACGGCGATGCAACTCGACCCGTGCGCCAAGCAGGACCTCGTACGCGTCGCGCAACGCGAACTCGTCGGTGTCCGACAGCACGGGCTGCGCGAGGTCGAGCCAGCCGAGCGCGTGCACGTCGCGAAGACCGCCACGCGCGTCCTTCAGATCGGGCTCCAGCAAGAACGCAACCTCGCCCATCTTCGCGTGGCGTTCCTCGACTCGATCGGCGAGCTCGTCGACCGCCCGCTTCGCGCCGGAACGCCATTGCGCGAGAGCTCGTTCTGCAAGATCCGCAGTCAAGGACTCGTCGCCGCACAGGTGACGGGTGGTGAGGAGAGCTGTGGCGGTGTCGAGGTCGTCACCCGCGAGGTCGAGCGCTTGGGCGACCGTGCGCACGGAGTGACCGAGCTTGAGACCTTGGTCCCAGATCGGATACCAGAGCTTCGCCGCAACCGCCTCGCCGGTGGCCGGGTCGGCCGTGAGCAGCAGCACGTCGAGGTCGCTCTGCGGGCACAGCTCGGCGCGCCCATAGCCCCCGGTGGCCACGAGTGACACCCCGGATTCGCCCGAACTCATTTCGGCCCACAGCGCGGCAATCCACGCGTCGACTCGCTCGCTGTAGCGACGGCACCAGAGCGAACCATGCAGCGCCGTAGCGGCGAGCAGGTCGTCTCGTTCGAGCGGAGCAGGCATCGGTGACCGCCAAGGGCGTCGGCGACCGGGCTCGGTCTGGTCTGGTCAGTGCACCCGGTCCATGGAGAACCCAGACGAGGCGAGGTTATAGGCCGTCTCGGCATGCTCGGACTGATCGAGCCCCGACAGTTCGGCTTCGTCATCGACGCGCAACCCCATCACGGCGTCGATCAGCTTCGCGATCGCGAAGGTGAGCGCGAACGACCAGGCGAGCACGGCCGTGATCGCGAGGAGTTGTTCGAGGAGCAGATCGGCGCCGCCGCCGAAGAACACGCCCTCTTTTGTGATGGCCTCGTTCACCTTCGCGTCGGCGAAGAACCCGAGCAACACGCCACCGACGAGTCCGCCGACCATGTGCACGCCCACGACGTCGAGCGCGTCGTCATAGCCGTAACGGAACTTGAGCT
>JANMVY010000087.1:0-4318 GCA_031393535.1 Actinomycetes bacterium
GGTATTGCGATGGACCGCATCCGCTTCGTCTACGGCGACACCGACCTCGTCCCGCGCGGCGGCGGCACCGGCGGTTCACGGTCGTTGCAAGTCGGTGGTTCGGCGGTGAAGGTCGCCACCGAGATGCTCGTCGAACGAGCCCGCAAGCTGGCGGCCGATCAACTCGAGGCCAACGTCGACGACATCGTGCTCGATCGCACCACCGGCAGCTTCCACGTGGCGGGCACGCCGAGCAGGGCGCGCAGCTGGGCCGACCTCGCCGCGGCCGACGACACGGCACTGGCCGAAGAAGCCGACTTCACGCCCACGGGCGCGACGTTCCCGTTCGGTACACAGATCGCGGTCGTCGACATCGACCGTGAAACGGGCCACGTGCGCGTGCGCCGCCTCATCGGTGTCGACGACGCGGGGCGCATCCTCAACCCGTTGTTGCTCGACGGTCAGATCCACGGCGGCATGGCGTCGGGTATCGCCCAGGCACTGCTCGAGGAGATCCGCTACGACAGCGCAGGCAATCCGCTCACCGCGAACTTCGCCGACTACGCCATCATCTCGATGACCGAGCTGCCGAGTTTCGAGCTGCACGAGCACGAGACGCCCACGCCACGCAACCCGCTCGGGGCGAAGGGCATCGGCGAATCGGGCACGATCGGGGCCACGCCGGCGGTGCAGAACGCGGTGTGCGACGCGATCGCGCACCTCGGCATCCGCCACGTCGACATGCCGTTCACGCCCGAGCGCATGTGGCGAGTGTTGCATAGCTGACCCTCGAGCAATGATCGCCCGCGCACGATGGGCACGCAGCGTGGATCAAAAGGGGCTGGCATGCGGTTCGAGAACAAGGTCGCGATCGTCACGGGCGCCGGCGGTGGCATCGGTCGCGCCACCGCACAGCGCCTGGCGAGCGAAGGAGCCACCGTCGTCGTCAACGACGTCGACGACGATCGGATCGCGGGAAGCGCTGCCGCGCCGACTTCGCCCACGGTTGGTGTCCATTCGGTGTCGTCGAGGTCACGGCGTATCGCCGAGTGCGCGTTCAGCGATCAGCGATCAGCGATCAGCGATCAGCGATCAGCGATCAGCGGGCGGATATGGCGACCGAAACACCCGCTTCGGCGCCCGCGAACGGGTCCGCGACCGGAACAGCGCGGGTAGTGTGCGCGGGTGCCTCGGCGACGCGTGGGCGAGCTTTTGCCCCTTGAGATCAACATTCTCCGTGCAGCAGCGCGGCTTCGCCATCAACAGGCAACCGAGTTCTACGGTTTCTTGTTGGCGTCGGAGTTGGCGAAGGGCGACGCGGCCCGCCAGCTGTTGGGCCATGGCACGATCTACAAGGCGCTTGACCGCCTCGAAAAGGGCGGTCTGCTGGCAAGCCGATGGGAAGTGATCGATCAGTCAGAGGCAGGTCGCCCGCGCCGCCGACTGTACGAACTCACCGGCGCTGGCGCACTCGCGCTCCAAAGGGCCGCACCATCTCCGTCTCCGCGACCAGCACACCGCCCGCGTTTGGCGGAGACATGATCCGGTTCGAACACGACACCCCAAGACGATGTGCGCTTCTGGTATGCGAGCTCACGTCGATCGTAGCCCCGCGAGACGCGCGTACACGCCTGATCGAAGAACGCCGTTCGCACCTTCATGAGTCGGCGCGGGCCGGAGCGCCAGCCGCGGCAGAGTTGGTTTCCGCGGTGAGGGGATCGCTCGATGACGTTCGCGGCAGCCTCTCGATTCGCGCTGCCGCAGGACTGCCACCGCTTCGCTCGGCGGTGTTTACCGACGCGACCACGTCCCTGGCCGCCTGCGCCGCGTTCCTCGCCATTCTCGTGCCCACCATGTTCATGGAGGGGGTATTTCTTGCCACCCTTGTCGGTACGGCAGCCATCGCCTGCGCCACGATCGTCCTCTTCGGGGGCTACGCCACCCGCCTCGTCCAATGGCACCCTTTGCGACGGCCCCCGGGCAAGCCCCAATCTTGACGGCACCCCCTATCTTCCCATAAGGTGATCCGGACCACAGGGGGTGAACGATGCCGCGACCAAAGCGCGTCTACGCAGTTCTCATTCCACTCATCGTTGTCGCGTTCTTCGTAGGAGGCATCGGCAAGGACAGGACCCGCAGCGAGGGCGGGACTTACTGGGTTGGCGCAACTGGCTGGTTCATGTTCTGCGCAGCCGTGCTGCTCACGGCTGTCTTCACGGTGACTGTCGTAGTGCGCATGGCACTTGGCCGTCGCAGTGTTGGATCTCATCTCGGCTGAGTCACTGGGCGATCACCGGAGCCAACGTGTGCTTCCGCGCCCTCGAACACGGAGTCCGCCAGACGCTCCCTCTCGTCGGGACCCCAGCGCTCGCAGTTCGGCACCGTCCGAAGCCGAGCGCCGCATCGGCGAGGAGTGCCACGCCGGGGACCGTCCGACGCTCCCTTGTCAAGCGGTGAGCTGATGTTCCGTTGATCGGCGTCGCTTCTCGTCGGTCCACATGCGGCGGATCACGCGGTTGGCCAGGTGGCGTTTGTGGGCTCGGCGGGCTTCGCGTCAGGTCTTGCCTTCGGTGATCTTGCGTTCGATGTATGCCTTGGCCGGCTGGTGGTCGCGTTGTTGGGTGACGCTGGCGATGTAGAGCACGCTTTTGATGCGCCGGTTCCCACCAAAGTCGACGCGGTGCCGGATCGGCGCTCGGTTGCCTTCGCCTGACGACAACGCGACGGCTCCGGTTCCGCACCAACGCGCGAACTTCGACTCACGGGCAAAGCGTGTCGGGTCGCCGACTTCGCAGACCAAGGTCGCAGCAGAGATTGGTTCGATGCCCGGCTCGTCACGCAGGGTGGTGCCGTGCTCGTCGAGCAACGCGTCGAGGTCGGCCTCGAGGCGGCGGATCTCGGGTCGCCACACGCGGTCTTGTTCGACGAACGCAACGAGCCATCCAAGCCGATAGGTGCCAGCGGACCTCGACACGGTGGAGGCTCCGAGGTGCTCGAGCGCTCCTGCCGGTCCCACACTCGACACGACACGTCGGACAACAGGCACGAAGCCAGAATTTTGTCGAGTCAGCATCGAGCGCAGGACCGGACCGTAACCCTCAGGCCGAGGGCCCCGGCAGACTCAAGATGACAGTCGGAAAGTTTGTGTCAGCGCGTGACCCGAAGTCCCCAACCGTCGGGTAACGAGCACCGGCAGCGCGGAACGATCGCGGCCCTCGCCGACCTTCCGGGCCACGGGATCGAAGGCGGCGCGGATGTGACCGAAGAACATGACGTGCGCACACTTGTCGAGCGCGTCGTGCGCGACCACGGCGGTGTCGACATCTTGATCAACAACGCCGGCGGGATGATGCCCGGCGCGTCATGGTCACCGGTCGAGCATTGCCGCCTCGCCGACTGGAACAGCTTCCTCGCGTTGAACCTCACCGGCCCATTCCTCATGGCCCGTGCGGTGCTTCCCTCGATGCTCGCGCGCGGACGCGGCCACATCGTGAGCGTTTCGTCGATCTCGGGTGTCCACGGTCAGGTTGCCGGCTCGGCGTACGCCGCCGCGAAGGCCGGACTCACCGGGCTCACCGCGTCGCTGGCGAAAGAGGTCGCCGCGAAGGGCGTCAACGTCAATGGCATCGTCGTCGGCAACGCGCCCTTCCCCGGGCGCGACCCGGCGCGACAAGCGGTGCTCGACTCGTTTCACCGCTTCACCATGCTGTAGCCCGGCGCCGGTCGGGCGATACCGTGACCGGGTGCCCGACCCCGCAACCCATACCGCGCTGGCCGAGTTGCGCAACGCACGCAAGCGCGTGCGCACGGCCAACATCGACTGGGTCGACGCGATGTACCGCGCCTACATCCTCACGATCGTCGGCGTCATCGCGGTCCTCGTGGCATCTGGGTATGTAGGCGACTCCGACATTTCGCCGAACGGCCTCGACCAGTTGCGCGATCACGGCCCGGCGGCCGTCGGCCTGGGTATCGCGATCGCCGTCGCGATCGGTCTGCGGTCCGGGGCGCGCGGTGGCCCGCTGGCCCTCGAAGCAGCCGACGTGCGCCACGTGCTGCTCGCGCCGATCGACCGCGGTCGAGCACTCCGCGGTGCCGCCTTCCGACAGGTACGCCACACCGGGCTCGCCGCGCTCGCAGTCGGCGCCATCGGTGGCCAGCTCGCGGCCCGGCGCCTGCCCGGAAACCCTGCCGCGTGGACCGCGTGCGGCGCAGCCACGGCGGCGCTTGCCGCGCTCGCCGCGGCCGGCGCCGGCTACGTCGCCGCGGGCAGGCGCATGTCGCCACGGCTCGCAAACCTGTTGGCGTTGGTGATCGTGGCGTGGTCCGCGCTCGACCT
>JANMVY010000102.1:0-1876 GCA_031393535.1 Actinomycetes bacterium
GGCGACCGCGCGGAAGAGCGAGTCGGGCGCGGCCTCGAACCCGCCCCAGCGTGCAGGTTGGAGCAGACGCACGACCCCGGCGCGCTTGAGCAGCGCGGCGTGATCGTCGGTGAGGCGACCGAGTCGCTCGACCTCGCCCGCGCGAGCACGAAGTTCGGGCGCGACACGGCGAAGCTCGTCGAGAACATCTTCAATGGTCATGCGCGATGAACCTCTCGTTTCGCCAGGGCCTCGACGTGATCAGCTGGGCGGTACGAACGGTGCATACCGATGACCCCAGATGCTCGGGCGCGTGATCACGCTGAGGCTCGAGGGCATCGGCATCGCGATGCCCCCCCAACCGACTTCGATGGCTGAGCCATCGGGCGTGTAGACGTAGAACGACACCATGTGATCGTTCGTGTGCCGACCGAGCGTGAACATCAGGTCGAAGCCGTGTCGCGCGACGCGGTCGAGGGCGCGACCGACATCATCGAGCGATGCCACCTGCACCATGACGTGCAGCAGCGTCGCGGGTCCGGGTGCTTGCATCACCGCGATCGAATGATGGCGCTCGTTCGGGCTGAGAAACGACATGCCACCGCCGGGTGTGGGCATGCGGTTGCGTTCTTCGAAACCCAGCAACTCGGTGTAGAACGCGACGGTGGCGTCGAGATCGGCAGTGGTGAGCACCGCGTGGCCCATGCCCTGCTCATCTGTGACGAAACCGGTCACGTGCGGGGTCACGCAGGGGACATGGTCGAGCACCGGGCCGCAATACAACTCGATCGGTGTCCCGGCCGGGTCGGTGCATCGCAACAGCGCAAGGACCGAGCGTGTTCGCGCCTCGTCGCGCGTTGCTTCGGTGACGGCAATGCCGGCGGTTTCGAGCCGCGTGGCGAGCGTTTCGAGCACGCGGCGCCCGTGCACCTGTAGCCCGATCGCTTCCAGTTTCGACTCGTCGCTCGGCACGATCACCAATCTCGGAGGATGGTCGTCGAAGCGATAGTGCAGTGCCCCCGGCGTGGGGCCGTCGACTTGCATCAGCCCGACGATCTCGGTGAGAAGCGTGTGCCAGCGCTCGGGCGCGGGCGACGCGATGCGCATGTATCCGAGCGAGTGCACTGTCATCGGTCGCGACTCGCGGTGTGATCGCGCGACATGTCGTGCGCGGACCGGCTCACGGTCGCGCCAAGAACGCGAGCACGGTGCTCTCGAACTCGAGCCGCCGTTCGATCATCGCCCAGTGACCGCAGTCGTAGAGCACGTGCAGCTCACAACGCGGGATGAGGCGCATGGGTACGAGCGCCATGTCGAGTGTGTTGACACGATCGTCGCGGCCCCACACCAGCAGCGTGGGTGCCAAGATGTCGGGTAACCACGACAAGCGAGCTCCGGCGCCTCGGCCGTTCATGCTCGATTGGATGAATGCCAGGCTGGCCCGCGAGTAGATGCGGCTCGCAGCGGCGTGGATCTCGGGGCGAGATGCGACAGCGAAGCGCATGTCGACGAGCTCGTCGGTGATGATCGCCGGGTCATAGACCATCGAGTGCATCCACTCGACGAGACGTTCGCGAGTGGGCTCCTCCATGAACGCGACGAGCAGCTTGATGCCCTCTGCCGGCGCGGCCGACAACAGATTGATGCCGAGCCCACCGATCGACACGAGCTTCGACACACGATCGGGATACGTGGCGGCGATCTGCGCCCCGACGGCACCGCCGAGCGAGTTCCCGATGATGGCGGTGCGCTCGACGCCGACCGCATCGAGGAACTCGATCTCGGCGGTGGCGGCGTCGGCTGCCGGGCTCTTGCCGGCGGCGGGGCTGCGGCCGAACCCGGGGAGATCGGGGACCAGGCACCGATAGGAGCCGCCGAACGTGGCGAGGTTGCCGGC
>JANMVY010000208.1:0-7154 GCA_031393535.1 Actinomycetes bacterium
CTACCTGGCGCACACCTACCAATCGGTCGACATCGAACCGATCGACTTCGGTCCGGTGCCACCGAAGGACTGGGCGCTCGACGGTTCGTCGAGCGGGTCCGGTCGGGCGAAGCTGGTGTCGCCGCTCGGTGACACCAAGCAGCGCGACGACGTCGGCTACGACCTTTCCGACTACTACCTGCGGGCCGCGGCGAAGACTGCTGCGATGATCGAGGGGGTCGAACGTCTGGTCGACATCGGTCATTGTGACGACGCCGATCTCGTGGTCGTCGCGTTCGGTACGGCCGCGAAGTACGTGCGCTACGCAGTCGCACAGCTGCGCGACACGGGTCACCGGGTCGGATATGTCCGCCCGATCTCGCTTTTCCCGTTTCCGTCCGACGCACTGCGTCACGCGGTCGCGGGGGCGAAGCTCGTCGCGGTCTACGAGAACAACCAGGGCCAGATGATCGACGACGTGCGGTTGTCGATCGAAGGTGCCGTCCCTGTGCGGTTCATCGGTGGGCTCAGCCTCGACTCGTCGGGGTTCGGCATCGCGCCCGATTTCGATGTCGATGTGCTGCGGGGACGTATCGAGGGTGTTCTACGCGATCTGGGAGTGCACACATGAGCGAACTGCGGGTCCGAAATGTCGAGGGGTTGCGCGTTCTTTCGACGAGCGAGGCGCCGGCCGACGAACGGCTGGTCGACGATTTCACGCCCACGTTGATCGATGTCGGCGCGCATCATCTCTGCCCGGGTTGCGGTGAGCCCATCGCCATGCGATCAGTGCTCGAGACGATCGAGGAACTCGGTGTCATCGCGCGCGCCATCGGCATTTTCGGCATCGGCTGTTACACCGCGTTTTCGAACAACCTCGACTGCGAGGTCTTGCAGGCGTTGCACGGACGCGCGCCCTCGCTTGCCACGGGCGTGAAACGGGCCAAGCCCGACACGGTGGTGTTCACCATCCAGGGCGACGGTGACATGGTGAACGAGGGTCTCCAAGAGGTCATCCACACCGCGGCGCGTGGCGAGCGGGTCACCTGCATCATGTTGAACAACGGCGTGTTCGGTGAGACAGGCGGCCACATCACCGCGACCACGGTGTTGGGCCAACGAACCAAGAACACCCTCGACGGTCGTGACGGGCGTGAGCACGGGTACCCGATCCGCTTGAGCAACATGCTCGCCGACCTCGACGGCGTGGCCTTCGTCGGTCGGTGTGCGGTGAACACCGCGGGCAACGTGGCCCGCACGCGCCGGATGCTCACGCGGGCATTCGAGGCCCAGTTGAACGACGAAGGTTTTTCGTTCGTCGAGATCCTCACGATGTGCCCTACGGGATGGTTCATCGACACCCACGAAGCGCCGGGCTATCTCACGGAGAAGTTGGCGGGAACGCACACGCTCGGTGTGGTGAAGGACATCGCCGTCGGTTGACGAACCTGGCGCCCGGCTCAGCTCGCCGCAAACGCCATTCGCCAGGACCCGAGATCGATCAGGACCGCGCCGAGCGAGGGCCCGATCTAGTCTGCGCGCCATGAGCGATCTCGATCCCACTTCGCCTTACGCCGGCTTCGGCGGCAACGTCCGCACCATCGTGGCCACCTCCGATCCGTGGTGGCCGCAACGGTCGACCCCACCCAACGGTGCACCGAACGTGATCGTGATGCTCACCGACGACCTCGGTTTCGCCGACCTCGGTTGCTACGGCAGTGAGATCGATACTCCGAACCTCGATGCGCTCGCCGCGACCGGGTTGCAGCTCACCAACTTCCACGTGACGCCGATGTGTTCGCCCACACGGGCCGCGCTCCTCACGGGGCTCAACTCGCACGACGCGGGGGTCGGCCATGTCGCGCACAGCGACCCGGGGTTCCCCGGATACGCCATGGAGTTGACGGAACACGCGGCGACCCTCGCCGAAGTCTTCCGCGACAACGGCTACGCCACGTTCATGGTGGGCAAGTGGCACCTCGCGAAGGACTCGAACGTGTCGGCCGCCGGACCAAAGCACTCCTGGCCGGTGCAACGCGGGTTCGAACGGTTCTATGGCTTCCTCGATGCCTTCACGAACTTCCATCATCCGCACCGGCTCATGCAGGACAACACGCCGCTCGACATCGACCAGTACCCGCCGCACTACTACCTCACCGACGATCTCACCGACCACGCGATCTCGATGGTACGCGAGGTCAAGGCATCACGACCCGACACCCCGTTCTTCCTTTACTTCGCGCACGGCGCAGTGCACGCGCCGCTGCAGGCAAAGCGTGCCGACATCGACAAGTACCGCGATGCCTACAACGACGGTTGGGACCACATCCGCGCCCGACGGTTCCAACGGCAGATGTCGCTCGGCGTGATCCCCGCGAACGCGGAGCTCCCACCGCCGAACACCGAGAAGAACCACGACGTCAAGGCATGGGACGACCTTTCGATCGCCGAGAAGGAGCTCTTCGCCCGCTACATGGCAGTGTTCGCGGGCATGGTCGACAACGTCGACCAGAACTTCGGTCGCCTGCGCGATGCGCTCGCCGCGATGGGTGAGCTCGACAACACGATCATCATCTTCCTGTCCGACAACGGTGGGTCGCGCGAAGGCGAGATGAACGGCACCTCGCAGTACTTTCGCATCCTCGCGAACCAGTCGGCCGACGGCGAAGGCGACGACGCCTTCCGCGTCGATCACGCGCGTCTCGAACTGGTGGGCGGACCACAGACCTTGGCGCATTATCCGCGCGCGTGGGGCATGGTTTCGAGCACGCCGTTCCGGCTCTACAAGATCAACACGCACCTCGGCGGGCACTCGGTTCCGTTCCTGTTCTCGTGGCCGAAGAGATACGCACACCTCGCGGGTCAGCAACGCACGCAGTACGCATACGTCACCGACATCATGCCGACGCTGCTCGAGCTCGTCGGCTTGGCGACACCCACCGAGCGTCACGGCAAGCCGTTGAAAGCGCTCGCGGGTTGCAGCATGGTGCCGCTCATCGAAGCGGCCGACGCGCCCGCGCAGCACACCGAGCAGGTCGAGGAGATGTTCGGAAATCGCGGCTACTACCGCGACGGATGGCACGCGGTCACGATGCACAACCCGCGTACGCCGTTCGGTGCCCACGAGTGGGAGCTGTACAACCTGGCCGACGACCCGACCGAGCTGCGCGATCTTGCCACCGCGATGCCCGAAAAGGTGGCCGAGCTTGCGGAAGCATGGGACACCGCCGCCTGGCGATACCAGATCTACCCCCTCGACGAAGGTACGGGACTCAAGTTCATCCAGCGGCCGCCCACCGAGAACGGCCTGAAGCAACCCGTCACGATCCATGCGGGTACACCCGAGCTCGAGCGGTACCGCAGCTTCTTGTTGATCCAACAGCGCAACTTCGCCATCGACATCTCGTTGCACTACCGCGCCGGCGATTCCGGCTGCCTTGTGTCGCACGGCGACCAAGGTGGCGGGTACGGCGTCTACGTGGAGGACGGCCGGCTGCGATACATCCACAACGCCTTCGGGGTGATGCACGAGGTCGACGCCGGACCGCTTGGCGACGGTGACCACCTCATCCGTCTCGACGTGGTGAATCCGGGCAAGTTCCAATGGAACATCCGGGTGCTCGTCGAACGCGTGGAGCGGGCGCGGGCAGACGGCCTGCGATGTTTCGTCGGCATGGCCCCATTTCAGGGCATCAGCATCGGTGTCGACCGCAAGTCGCCGGTTTCGTGGCGCGTCTTCGAACGCCACGGCGCGTTCCGGTACCGCGGCGCATTGCACACCGTCACGTACACGCCCGGTGAGCTCGCGCCCGACAGCGGTGAACGGTTCCTCGACGTGCTGCGCACGATGGGGCAGCGCTACGAGTGAGCGGCATCAAAACCCCCGACGCCGGCGCAATGGTGCACCTCGACGGCGGAACATTCACGATGGGCTCCGAAGACTTCTACCCGGAGGAGGCGCCCTGTCACACCGTGACGGTGTCGGCGTTCGCGATCGACCCGTACCCGGTGACGAACGCGCAGTTTGCGGCCTTCGTCGCAGCGACCGGCCATGTCACGGTCGCGGAGTTGGCGCCACGGGCCGAGGACTATCCGGACGCGCGACCCGACCTGCTGGTGGCCGGTAGCGCTGTTTTCGTGCCGACAGCCGGCCCGGTTGATCTGCGCAGCCCAGGCCAGTGGTGGGCGTACGTACCGGGGGCCGATTGGCGCCACCCGACCGGCCCCGGCTCGAGCATCGACGACAAACGCGATCATCCGGTCGTGCAGGTGACCTTCGACGACGCACTGGCGTATGCGACCTGGGTGGGCAGCGAACTTCCCACTGAGGCGCAATGGGAGTACGCGGCGCGTGGAGGTCTCCCGGCACAGCCCTGGGCGTGGGGCGCGGGCAAGCTGGTCGATGGTCTGGTGCCGGCGAACATGTGGCAGGGCGAGTTCCCGTGGCGGAGTGACCGTGAGGGCGGCGCGTGGGGCACGATGCCGGTGGGTTCGCACGCTCCGAACGGCTTCGGCCTCTACGACATGTGTGGCCAGGTGTGGGAGTGGACCACTGATTGGTGGCAACCGGGCCACGAGCCGAGGAGCGCCTGTTGTACGCCCAAGGTCGACCCGACGGGGCCGGTCGAGATGCGCTTCGACCCGCACGCGCCCACGATCGCGCAGCGGGTCCTGAAGGGCGGTTCGTTCCTCTGCGCCGACGACTACTGCATGCGTTACCGACCGGGCGCCCGCATCGCGGAGTCCGTCGATACTTCCACCTGTCATGTCGGGTTTCGCGGTGTGCGCACGCTTTGAGCGAGGCCTTCAACCGGGCTCGACGGCCGTCAGTCTCTCGACGCTGTCGTCGTCGGCGATCGGCAGGTGCACGATCACGCGAATGTCGGGCTCGCCCGCGGGCACGAGCTGATGATGATCGAAGCGCAACAGCCCGGCGCGGGGATGATGGAACGTGCGTATGCGTCGCTCGAAGCCGCCGACATCGTGGCACGGCCACCATGTCGCGAACTCGGGGCTCGCGTCGACGAGGCGCGCGACGAGCTCACCCACTGCCGGATCGTCGCGGAACGGCGTGGTCTCGGCGCGGAACTGCGACAGCACGCGGCGTGCTTCGAGCTCCCAATCGCCTACGAGCGACCGCACCTCGGCGTCGGCGAACAACAGCCACACGAGGTTCCGGTTTTCGGACGGCAGCGTTTCGATCGCGGGATGCAACCGCCGTTGCCCCGCGTTCCATGCGAGGAAATCCCAGCGGGGGCCGAGCGCGTAGGCAGGGCACGGTTCGAGCGCTTCGAGCAGACGCCTCACGCCTTCGGGTGCCGTGTCTCGGGCCGGGTCGATGGCCCGGCGACGCGGGTGGCCGGCGAGCGCGCGCAGGTAGTCGCGCTCGACGGGATCGAGCCGCAAGGTTCGGGCCAACGCGTCGAGCACATCGTCCGACGCGTTTATCGGGCGGCCCTGCTCGAGCCATGTGTACCAGCTCACCGATACGCCGGAGAGCAACGCGACCTCCTCGCGCCGCAGCCCCGCGGTGCGACGCCGTGCGCCGGGCGCGAGCCCGACGTCGGCGGGCGACAACGCCGCACGGCGGGCACGCAGGAACTCGGCGAGATCGGCCCGGCGTGTCATGTCCCCATTGTGAGCACACACGTGCTGGTCGTGGGTGGGAGTTCCAGTCCCTGGATAGCCGCGCCCTTCCCCTTCAGGGCTCGTCGTGTTCTGCTCGGTGCATGGAGCACTTGTTGTCCGCCCGCGCCCGCCAGTTCACTTCGTCGACCATTCGCGACCTGCTTCGGCTGACGGCGGAGCCGGCCATCCTGTCGCTGGCGGGCGGCCTGCCCGCGCCGGAGCTGTTCCCCGTGGCCGCGCTGCGTCGCATCACCGACGATTTGCTCGCGTCACCGTCCACCGCGCGCGACGTGTTGCAATATGGGCCCTCCGAAGGCACCGACGAACTGCGGGCGATCGTCGCGACGCGGTCAGCGGGCGATCGACGCCGCGAGGTCCTGGTGACGACCGGCTCCCAGCAGGCGCTCGATCTGCTGGCGCGCGTGCTCGTCGATCCGGAGGACGTCGTGGTCGTCGAGTCGCCCTGCTACCTCGGCGCGCTGCAGGTGTTGCGGGGCCAGGGTTCGAACATCGTGCCGGTCGACGCAGACGGTGATGGCCTCGATACGGCGCACCTTGGCGATCTGCTCGCACACGGCATGCGACCGAAGCTCTGCTACGTGGTGGTGAACTTCTCGAATCCCTCAGGCGTGACGATGTCGCTCGAGCGTCGCATTCACCTCGCGACGCTGGCCGATCGTTACGGATTCGTCATCGTGGAGGACGACCCCTACGGCGCGTTGCGCTTCTCGGGAGCGCCGATCGAGTCGATCGGACGGTTCGGCGCGAACGTTGTGACCTTGGGCTCGGCCTCGAAGACCCTTGTGCCCGGTTTGCGTGTCGGCTGGGCCGTCGTTCCCCCCTGGCTCATGGCGCCACTCGTGCATCACAAGCAGGCAGCCGACCTGCACACGTCGTCGCTCGCGCAAGCCATCGTCGCTCGCTCGATGCAAGCCGATTGGTTCGAGCCGCACGTGCGCGCGATCGGCGCCGCGTACGCGGCGCGCGCCGGAGCGTTGTTCGACGCGCTCGGCGAGCACGACGTGTTCTCGACGATGACACGGCCCGAAGGCGGCATGTTCGGATGGGTTCGCCTGCGTAACGGCGCCGACGCGGCCGCGGTCCTGCCCGACGCGCTGGCACGAGGGGTCGCGTACGTGCCGGGGTCCGCGTTCTCCAGCCAGGCTCGCTACCGCGACCACGTGCGGCTCTCGTTCGCGTCGTTGGAACCGGCGCGGCTGCGTGATGCGGTTGCGCGCCTTGCCCAGGTCGTCGGACGCGGTGCGCGTCAGGCGGCGTTCGTGTAGCAGTCGGTTCGTCGATCGCCCCCGGAGAGGTGAATCGCAGTGACCGGCGAGCGCTCAACGCGCTCGGCGCAGGGTGATGGCGACCTCGAGGCCACCGTGCTCGGCGCGTTGCGCGCGAGCCGAGCCGCGACTCGCTTGCGCCAGTTGGCGCACGATTGCGAGCCCGAGGCCCGTGCCGCTCGTGGTCCAGAAGCGATCGAACGCGTGCGCGAGCTCGTTGTCGGACATGCCCGGGCCTTCGTCGACGACTGTGAGCGACGC
>JANMVY010000217.1:0-2738 GCA_031393535.1 Actinomycetes bacterium
AACCCCCGTCCCCCTGGAGGTAGCGACACCCATGGCCGGTAACCCACAGAACTATCTCGCCGTCATCAAGGTCATCGGCGTCGGCGGGGGTGGGGTCAACGCCGTCAACCGCATGATCGACGCCGGTCTCAAGGGCGTCGAATTCATCGCGGTGAACACCGACGCGCAGGCGCTGCTCATGAGCGACGCCGATGTCAAGCTCGACATAGGGCGCGAGCTAACTCGAGGTCTCGGTGCCGGCAGCGACCCCGAGATCGGCCGTCAGGCGGCCGAGGACCACCGGGTCGAGATCGAGCAAGCGCTCACCGGCGCCGACATGGTCTTCATCACCGCGGGCAAAGGTGGCGGCACGGGCACCGGGGCCGCACCGATCATCGCGGCAGTCGCGAAGGCGCTCGGGGCGCTCACCATCGGCGTCGTCACGCGTCCGTTCGCGTTCGAGGGACGCCGTCGATCGGTTCAGGCCGAGCAGGGCATTCAGCGATTGAAGGAAGCGGTCGACACCCTCATCGTGATCCCGAACGATCGCCTCCTCACGGTGTCGAACGAGAAGACATCGGTGCTGAACGCGTTCAAGATGGCCGACGAGGTGTTGTTGCAAGGCGTGCAGGGCATCACTGATCTCATCACCACGCCAGGGCTCATCAACACCGACTTCGCCGACGTGCGCATGATCATGCGCGACGCCGGCAGTGCACTCATGGGCATCGGTTACGCCCGGGGCGACAACCGGGCGGTCACCGCGGCGCGTGCTGCCATCTCGAGCCCGCTGCTCGAGGCGTCCATCGAAGGCGCACGCGGCATCCTGCTCAACATCTCCGGTGGCAGCGACCTCGGTCTGTTCGAGGTCAACGAAGCGGCCGAGATCATCCACGGCGTGGCGCACCCCGACGCGAACATCATCTTCGGTGCGGTCATCGACGACGAGATGGGCGACGAGATTCGCGTCACGGTCATCGCCGCGGGCTTCGACCGATGGGACGACTCGCGCGGTCCACAAACGACTGCCGCGGCCGCCACACCCCGTGCAGCCGGTGGCCGTCCGCCAGCAGCAGGCCGCCAGACGCGCGACGATCGACCCATCGCCGACGTCTTCGCCGATGCCGCGGTCGACGACGAGCCCGACGAGTTCGACGTCCCCGACTTCCTCAAGTAGACGGCGTGGGCGAGGCACCGCTCATCGACCAGCCCGCGGTCACCGCGAATGTCGCGTTGGTGCGAGCACGCATCGCGCGGGCCGGGGGCGAAGGACGAACGCGACTCGTCGCGGTCACGAAGGGTTTCGGACCCGAGGCCATCCGTGCCGCGTCAGCCGCCGGCGTGGACGCGATTGGCGAGAACTACGCCCAGGAGCTCGAACGAAAGCTTGTTGATCTCGGCAATGAACTCGACGTCCCCGTGCATTTCATCGGCCGGATCCAACGCAACAAGGTTCGCGTACTCGCTTCGCGGGTCGCATTGTGGCAAAGCGTCGATCGTGTCGAGGTCGGCGTCGAGATCGCCCGGCGGTGCCCCGGCGCCCGGGTGCTCGCGCAAGTGAATCTTTCCGGTCAGCCGGGCAGAGGCGGCTGCGACCCGCGCTCGATCGACGAGCTGGTCGGGGCGCTGCGCTCGGCCGGTCTCGATGTCCGCGGGCTCATGGGTGTCGGTCCGGTAGGTGAGCCCGAGGGATCACGACCGGGCTTCGTGTTCCTGTCCGAACGCGCGAGTGCGCTCGGGCTGACGGAGCTGTCGATGGGGATGAGCGACGACCTCGAGGTGGCCGTGGAATGCGGCGCGACCATGGTGCGCGTGGGCCGTTCCCTCTTCGGTTCGCGGCCTCACAGAAGCGGAACCTAGCGACTGTGCTGTTCTTCTCTTGCGCCGCGCAGTAGATTCACGCCGCGAGGAGGGCGCGCATGGCTTCGTTTCTGAAGAAGACGATGCTCTACCTGGGTCTCGGACCTGACGATGAATACGACCTCTACGACGATGCACCCGACCCGGTGCCCGGTGGTCGCGATCACACTGACCGTCGTGACCAGGTGGCCACTATCACTCGTGTCGCGCCGCGTGCACAACCGACCAGCACCGACAGTCTCGGTGCCGTGCGCCCGATACGTGTCGGTGCCGGCGGCTCGTCCTCGAGTATGGGTGCTGGCGCCACGGGCCTCGCCGATCCGGTCGGAGCCCGCCCGATGCCGCGCGCCGGTTCGTCCGTCGTTCGCCCGATCCCCCGCGAGGCGCACGTGAAGCCGCATTCGATTACGCCGATCTCGTTCAACGACGCGCAACAGATCGCGGACTGGTTCAAGTACCCGCAACCCGTCATCATCAACCTCGAGGCCGCCGACCGCGACCTCCGGCGTCGCCTCATCGACTTCTGTAGCGGCCTTTGTTATGGCCTCGGTGGGCAGATGGAGCGCGTGGCCGACCACGTGTACCTATTGACGCCGACCAACGTCGTGGTGTCAGCCGAAGATCGCCACGGCATCGAGCACGGTGCGGGCTGAGTCGATGGGTCGTGAAAACGGTCATCGAGTCGGCGGGCTCTGAGACTCGGCGACCTGCGCTCGCGAGCGTCCCTGATCCGCGCGAGGTCCGGGGGTAGCATTTCCGGATGGATATCACGCCGCAACTGCTGAAGGACATTCGGCTCAGCCAATCGTTCCACGGGTACAACCGGGACGAGGTTGACGAGCTGATCGAGCGTGTCGGAGCAGCCATCGTGCAGCTCCAGGGCCGGTTGCGCGATGCGC
>JANMVY010000232.1:0-2596 GCA_031393535.1 Actinomycetes bacterium
GCCACCAATCGCACCGCGCGGCGCGACTACGACATCCTCGACTCGCTCGAGGTCGGTGTGATGTTGAAGGGCAGCGAGGTGAAGTCGCTGCGTGAATCCAAGGTGCAGTTGAACGACGCCTTCGCGCGCATCGACCGAGGCGAGATGTGGCTCTACGGGATGCACCTCGCCCAGTACTCGCATTCGACGGGCGTATTCGGCCATGTGCCCGAGCGCAACCGAAAGCTGCTCGCGCACCGCACCGAGATCCTGCGGTGGAAGGCGCGGCTCGATCAGGAGCGCCTGGCGATCGTTGCCCTCAGCCTGTACTTCAAAGATGGCCGGGCGAAGCTCGAGATCGGGCTCGCGAAGGGTCGCCGCAAGGGCGATCACCGACAAGCACTCATGAAGAAGGAGGCCGACATCGAGGCGCGGCGGGCGATCTCGGCCGCCCGTCGCGAGCGCGGCTGACCCGCTCGATCGACACGCCCGACAACGCGACCCGCCCCGCCGCGGCGGGACCTGTCCCAACGCGGCGTTCTTTGCGCGGGTGTCCACCGAAGGCGGGGCGCAACGCGCAAAGAACGGGCGAGAGGGGCCCGCGGCCGCATACCGGAATGGCGCAGGCGTGTCGGTGGTCGCGCCGCGGATACCCTCGCGTCGTGCTCGCACTGACCCGTCACGTGTACGAATCGATGATTGCCCACGCGCTCGACGGCCTGCCCGACGAGGCGTGCGGCTTGTTCGCCGCCGACCCGCTCACGGCGCGAATCGACCGGTTCTTTCCGATGGTGAACGCCGCGGCGTCGAGCCGGCTCTATCGGCTCGACGGGCGCGAGATGATGGCGGTCGAAGCCGAGGTCGACGCCGCGGGCCTCGTCCACGCGGGTGTGATGCACAGCCATACCCACACCACCGCGTACCCGTCACCGACCGATGTGCACGACGCCGAGGCCTTCGATCCGTTCGGCGTGTGGCTGTTCGTCATCGTGTCGTTGAAGCATCCCGAACCGGCGTTGCGTGCGTACCGCATCCTGGGCGATGACATCACCGAGGTACCGGTGACGATCGTCGGGTAGGCCACCGGGCATCCCCGCCGATAGAATCCTGAGTGAACGACTCGGGAATGTGCGGTGGCGCTCATGGCGGTTTACAAGTCGGTGCTCGACATGATCGGCAACACGCCGATCGTCGACGTATCGAACCTCAGCCCGAACCCGAAGGTTCGCATCCTCGCCAAGATGGAGATGCAGAACCCCGCGGGCTCGGTGAAGGACCGCATCGCGAAAGCCATGATCCTCGAGGCCGAAGCCGACGGCTCGCTGACCCCCGGCAAGACCATCATCGAACCGTCGTCGGGCAACACGGGCATCGCGCTCGCCATGATCGCCCGTCTGCGGGGCTACCCCATCAAGATCGTGCTGCCCGAGAACGTGTCGATCGAACGGCGCCAGCTGCTCGAGATCTACGGGGCCGAGATCATCATGTCGCCCGGTTCCGAAGGGTCGAACGGCGCAGTACGTCGCGCACAGAACCTCGCATTGGAGCATCCCGAGTGGGCGTTCCTCTACCAGTACGCGAACGAAGCCAACCCGCGCGCGCACTACGAAGGCACGGGCCCCGAGATTCTGCGCGACGTCCCTGACATCACCCATTTCGTCGCAGGGCTCGGCACAAGCGGCACCTTGATGGGCGTGGGTCGGTACCTGAAGGAGCAGAAGCCCTCGGTGAAGGTGCTTGCGGTCGAGCCGCCGGTCGGCGAGCGTGTCGAAGGTCTCCGCAGCCTCGACGACGGATACATCCCACCGGTGTTCGAAAAATGGGGCGGGCTCGAACTACTCGACGGCAAGCGCATCGTGCGGCCGCGCGAGTCCATCGAGTGGACGCGCCGACTCGTGGTCGAATGTGGCATCTTCGCCGGCATCTCGTCAGGGGCGGCGCTCGCGGGCGCGGCCCGGGTCGCGGAGCGCATCGATGCGGGCGTCATCGTGTTCGTCGTGTGCGACGGCGGCTGGAAGTACCTCTCGACCGGTGCGTGGACCGACGACATCGACGAGGTCGTCAAACGGGCCGAAAAGATCATCTACTTCTGATCGTTCGCGCCGCTGGCCCGCGCACCCCGAAGCCGCTTCGGTCCGCGTACCCTCACCGCATGATCCGTGTCCGTGCGTTCGGCGTGGCCGTGGTGGCCATCGTGGTATCGACCGCCTGCTCCGGCGGCGGCGGCGGCTCAGGCGCCGGGGTCGCCGGTGACGCGAGCTCGCTCGAAACCGGGGTGGTTGCGCCGCCGGTACCGAAAGACCTTGTGCGCACCACCTCCACCGTCGCAGGTGCCTCCACCACAACGGTTCCGGCCTTGGGCGGCTTCTGGGTCTCGCCATCCGGCGACGACTCGGCCGCCGGAACGCAGGGCGCGCCCTGGCGCACGCTGAAGGCGTCGACGAAGAAGCTCAAGGCGGGTGCCACGCTCCATGTAATGGCGGGCACCTTCGACGAGGTCGATTCCGAAGTCGCGTGGCGCATCAAGAACCTCAACGGCTCGGCTGACAAGCCGGTGGTCATCGCTGCGGCGCCCGGGGCGCGGCCAAAAGTGGTCGGGGGCCACTGGAGCACGATC
>JANMVY010000267.1:0-2417 GCA_031393535.1 Actinomycetes bacterium
TCAAGGTCGAACCAAATGACGGTGATCCGGGTCGGCGCAACTGGACGACGTCCTACGTCAAGGCAATGGTCGGCAAGGAATCCGTTTCGCTCGACCTGAAGACGCCCGAGGGCCGCGCGGTGATGCACGAGCTCGTCGACCGCGCCGACGTCTTCATCCACAACTTCCGCCCCGGTACTCCCGAGCGCCTCGGCATCGGATACGCCGAGCTCATCGAGCGAAACCCCCGGCTCGTCTACGTGTACGGCTCGTGCTTCGGGACCAACGGCCCGTGGTCGAAGAAGGCCGGTTTCCACTCGTCGCCAAACGCGATCTCCGGAGCCGGATTCATCGAGGCCGGTGTCGGGAATCCGCCGATCAACCGCACCTACGCCGATCCGGCCTCGGCGCTCGCGACCACTGCGGCGATACTCATCGGATTGCACGGGCGCGAGCGCACCGGGCGAGGTCAGTACGTCGAGACCGTGATGCTCACCTCGATGGCGTACGCGGTGAGCGAGTGGGGCGTCACCTACGACGCGAAAGTCGATCGTCTCGTTGATCCGGGTCAACACGGCTTCGGCGATCATGAGCGGCTCTACGAGACGGCCGACGGATGGATCTACGTCGAGTGCGCGACTGGCGAACAGCGCACGCGCTTCGACCAGTTCGCGGGCGTCGCCACTGAAGCCCGTGAGCGAGCGTTGCGTGCATGTTCGTGCGCGCACGCGTTGACGACGCTGCGCACCGTGGGTGTGCCCGCGGCGCGCGCTGACGGGGTCGAGCACGGAGCCTTCATGCTGACCGACCCGCTGTGCCGCGCCGCCGGTGTCTCGGTCGAGACCAGCCAGGATGACCTCTCACCGTTCTGGCGCGCCGGACCGACCGTTCGGTTCAGCGCCGCGCCGACGCCACTCGTGTCATCGCCCGACAACGGCGCACAGACTGCCGCGGTACTTCGCGAGCTCGGCCACGACGATGCGTTCATCGCGATGCTCGACCAGCTGGGGGTGACCCGCCCGGTCAGCAACGGGCTCCCGACCTGAGCGCCTGCACACGTGCCGCTGCGCCCACCGCGCCGCGCCGCTAGTGTCCTGATCGCGGGTTGTCTCGACCCGCCGCCCACGTCGAGCGTTGTCGACGTCCACGCACGGGGGTCGGTCGCCATGGCTGCAGCTGGTTCGATTTTGGGCAACGCGGTCCTTCGTCTCGAGGACCCCACGCTGCTCACGGGCGCGGGCAAGTACGTGGACGACCTCGTCGAGACCGGTTTGCTCCACGTCACCTTCGTCCGTTCGACAGTGGCGCACGGCGAGATCGCCTCGGTTGACGTGCGCGCCGCCGCGCGGATGGCGGGCGTGGTCGCTGTGTATCACGCTGCGGGCGACGACTTGGGGCTGCCGTCACTGCAACAGTTCGCGATGATGCCTGCCTCGTTGAACCGACCGATCTTCGCGAAGGAGCGGGTCCGCTTCGTCGGAGACATCGTGGCGGCCGTCGTCGCCGAGTCGAAAGCGCAGGCCGCTGACGCGGCAGATTCGGTCGTGATCGAGTACCGGCCGCTGCCGGCGTACACGAACGCGGCCGACGGATTGGCGCCCGACGCACCGTTGCTGTTTCCCGAGCACGGCTCAAATGTGTGCTTTGGCACGACCTTCGGCGATGACGCCGATCCGCTCGACGGAGCGTTCGCGGTGGCCGAGGTGACGATGGTCAGCCAGCGCCTCGCCGGCGTGCCGATGGAGAACAACGGTATCCTCGCGACCCCGGCCGATGGCGGCCTCACCTGCTGGGTGTCACATCAGACGCCGCATTCGATCCACGACCTCTACGCACCGATGTTGGGGCTCGAACCGGGCTCGCTGCGCGTCGTGTGCCCGTGGGTCGGCGGCGGTTTCGGCCCGAAGGCCGCGCCGTACGTCGAGCATCTGGTCGCCGCCAAGGCCGCGCTCGCGCTCAAACGGCCGGTCAAGTGGGCCGAGACCCGTTCCGAGGACATGGTCTCGCTCGTCCATGGCCGCGACTACACGATGACCGCGCGGCTCGGTGTCGCGGCGAACGGAACGATCGTCGGGCTCGACGGCTCGGTGCTCGCGGCGGCGGGCGCATACCCGGCGATCGGTGCCATCTTGCCCATGCTCACCCAGATGATGGCCGTCGGTGTCTACGACATCCCCAAGGTCCGTTTCAAGACAACGGCGGTGTTGACCAACAACACGACGGTAGGCGCCTATCGCGGTGCCGGTCGGCCCGAAGCAACCCAACTCATCGAGCGCGTACTCGACGTCGCGGCCGACAAGCTCGGCATGGACCCGGCCGAGATCCGCCGGGTCAACTTCCTGCAACCCGCGGCATTCCCGCTGACGACTCCGACGGGAGAGAACTCCGTCTCGTGCGAATACGAGAAGGCTCTCGACGCCGCGCTGCATGCGTCGGGG
>JANMVY010000270.1:0-2618 GCA_031393535.1 Actinomycetes bacterium
CGCTGCGCGACGGTGAGCGCGCTGCGGTACACGGGTACGCCGCGCTGCAACGAATCCACTGCTGCTTCGAGCGCCTCGACTTCGTCGACGACTGCCTTGTCGCCCGCCTTGGCCATGCGTTTGCGCTTGTCGAGTTGCTTCTCCGCGCTGTCGATGTCGCCCATGGCCAGCTCCACCTCGAGCACGCCCAGCGCGTCGAGCGGGTCGCTGGGCCCGGGCACGTCGTGGTCGGGGAAGGCCCGCAGCACATAGACGATGGCATCGACTTCGCGAATTCCTGCGAGGAATCGGTTGCCGAGCCCCTCGCCCTTGTGCGCTCCCTCGACGAGTCCGCCGATGTCGGTGAACTGCACGCTCGCATGGACGATCGTCTTTGACTTCGACATGAGCGCAAGCTTCTCGACGCGGTCGTCGGGCACCTTTGCCACACCGACGTTGGGGTCGACCGTCGCAAACGCGTAGGGCGCGGCGAGAGCGCTGGCGCCCGTGAGCGCGTTGTACAAGGACGACTTGCCGGCGTTGGGGAGACCGACGAACCCGAAGCGTTCCACGAAGCAGGGAGGCTACGGGCTTTTGCCCGGTACCGGCGCCCTACGCTGGGCCGGTGCACCCAGTCGCCGCGCTCGAGCGAGCCACGTATTACCTCGACCGCGAGCTCGCACCGTCGAGCAAGGTCCGTGCGTTCCAGCGAGCTCTCGAAGTCGTGCGCGAGTTCGACGCGTCGGAGCTCGCCGACCGCGCGGCCCGCGGTACCCTCGTCGAGCTCGACGGGATCGGCCCGTCCACCGCCGAGGTCATCACCGACGCGTTGCACGGCATCACCGACGGCTATCTCGCCCGTCTCGATGAGCGCACGCGTGTGCGGGTGAACGGCGGTTCGTCGATACGCCACGCGTTGCGCGGCGACTGCCATCTTCACACGAGCTGGAGCGACGGAGCGGTACCCATTCGTGCGATGGTCGAAACCGCGCTCGCGCTCGGCCACGAATACCTGGTGGTCACCGATCATTCTGCCCGCCTGACGATCGCCCACGGCCTCAATGAAACCCGCTTGCGTCGCCAGCTCGACGAAATCGCCGCGCTGAACGCCGAGGTCGCGCCGTTCCGCGTGCTCACGGGCCTCGAAGTCGACATCTTGGACGACGGTTCTCTCGATCTCTCCGAACCGATGCTCGCCGAGCTCGATGTCGTCGTGGCGAGCGTGCACTCGAAGTTCCGCATGCCCCGCGACGAGATGACCCGCCGCATGGTGCTCGCGATCACGAACCCGCACGTCGACATCCTCGGGCACTGCACGAATCGCAAGGTCGCCGGCACCGGCCGGCCCGGAACCCAGTTCGACGCCGAGATCGTGTTCGCCGCGTGCCACCAGTTCGGCACGGCCGTCGAGATCAACTGCCGGCCTGAGCGCCAAGACCCGCCCGAGGAGCTGCTCGTGCTGGCAGTCGAGTGGGACTGCAACATCGTCATCTCGACCGATGCCCACAGCCCCGGGCAGATGGAATGGCAAGCCTTCGGGTGTGAGAAGGCCGAACGGTGCGCAGTACCGGTCGATCGCATCATCAACACATGGCCGGCCGACGAGTTGACCGCGTGGACCGCGACGCACCGCGGGTTGTGACCTGAGTCGACATCGGTGCACCGCAGCCGGTTGGCCGCGCCCCGCGGGCGCGCCGCTACACTGGCTGCCTTATGTCGAAGCGCACCAAGAAGAAGAAGAAGAAGGCACGCACCTCGAAGGCGAACCACGGCACCAAGCCGAACGCGGGTCGCGGCTAGCGCCTCGCCCTACCTGGTAGGAGAACTCCGAGGCTCTCGGGAACAGAGCGCCGAGCGCGAAACGGTCCACGGCGGCTTCTCAGTCGGTGAACTGGCCGCTCAAGTCGAACACCCCGGGGAAGTCGAGTGGGCGCGTGTTGGTGACGAAACCGTCGCCGGTCCATTGGTGCAGCTGCAACGACGGTGCCTCGAGCGAGAGCAGCGCCGGTGCATCGTGACCGAGCGACAAGGCAACCTGATACGCGGTGCTCGGACACACCGTGAGGGTGGTCGACCCCCAGCTGCTCGAGATCGACCGGTGCACGTGCCCCGAGACCACCTGACGCACGTGCCGATGCGCACGTACGACGTGCTCGAAGCGTGCGCGATCGACTGGCTCGATACCCGTGGCGTCCATCCACCGGATACCGGTGACGAACGGTGGGTGATGCATGGCCACGAGGGTGGGCCGATCGGGTGCGGCGCCGAGCACACCATCGAGCCACTCGGCGCGCGCCACCGGGAACACGCCGTCGCGGCGCGCCGGATCGGTCGTGTCGACGAGCACGATGCGCACGTCGTACGCGTCGATGACGGTGCCGAGGTGACCGGGTTGATCGGCGCGCAGATAGCCGTGGAAATGCAGGTGCATGCGCAACAACGGCCCGTTGTCGTGGTTGCCGGGGAGCAGGTAGAGCGGCATGTCGAGTTCGCCGAGGATGGCGAAGAGAATCTTGTACTCGACATCGGTGCCGTGTTCGACGAGGTCGCCGGTCGCGATCACGCAATCGGGTCGCGGTTGCATCGTGTTCAGCATCTCGACCGCACGACGGAGCGTGGCGCTTGTGTCGACGCGCGCG
>JANMVY010000283.1:0-2681 GCA_031393535.1 Actinomycetes bacterium
CGAATGGAACCCCGAGATGGTGAAGGCGTTCATCGGCTACGAGGTCCAGCCGCTGTCGCCGCCGAACAATGTCGGCGACGGACTCGTCATGGCCATGGAGGCGGGCGCGCAACTCGCGAACATGACGTCGTACTTCGGCCAGCCCGCGATGTTCGATCCGGATATCAGCCGCGACGGCAACCTCGTGCCCCAGTTCGAGTGGGGGCGTGGTGCACCGGGCTCGATCATCGTGAACCGTGCCGGTTTGCGCTTCGGCAACGAGGCCATGCCGTACAACGACTTTCCGAAGGCGTTCGGATCGTACGACGCCACGAGCAACACCTTCCCGAACGAAGGACCGGGGTGGATGATCTTCGACCAAGGCGTACGCGACTCCACGCGCATCTTGTCGATGCACCCCGGTCAACCGACGCCCCATTGGGTACCGGTCGCCGGCAGCATCGGCGACCTCGCCGACCTGATCGGCGTCGATCGCGCCAACCTCGAAGGCACGGTTCGCGCGTTCAACGAGCACGCGTCGACCGGGGCCGATCCGGCTTTTCGGCGGACCGAGCTCGGCCTGATGGCACCGGGCGCAGTGCGTCCCCTCGACCGGAGCCCGTTCTACGCAGTGGTGATATGGCCGGGGGCGCTCGGTACCAACGGCGGTCCGCGGCTCGATGCGAACGGACAGGTGCGCGGCTACCGCACACGGGTCATCGACGGGTTGTATGCCGCGGGCAACACCGCGGCGAGCGCGTACGCGTGGGCGTACCCAGGCGGTGGCGCAACCATCGCGAACGGCATGGTCTTCGGTTTCCGCGCCGGTCGCCATGTCGCCACCCAACCGGCCCGCGCCATCTGACGCGCCCGATCGGACGCGCGTGACCCGCTACGGGTCGAAGCGGGCGCGTACCAGGGGGTTCGTCACGAAGGTGGGCAACGCATCGCCACCGCGGCCCCCGATCGAGGTGCCCCCGTCGACGGGCAACGTGACACCCGTGATGTACGCGGCCAGATCGGACAAGAGGAACAACGCGGCATTCGCGATGTCAGCCGGATCACCGCGGCGACCGAGCGGGATCTCGTTCGCGGCGGCTTCGGCCATGTCGGTCGTACCCGCCCGTGGGGTCTTGATGGTGCCGGGTGCGACTGCGTTCACGCGGATGCCACGCGGTGCCCATTCGAGCGCCATGGTGCGGCCGAACGACTCGAGCGCGGCCTTCGCGGCGCCATACGCGGCGAGCAGTGGGGTGCCGCGGGCGGCGACCGACGAGAGGTTCACCAGCGAGCCCGGCAGACCGCGCGCGATGAGCTCACGGGCGACCTCGCGGCACGAAACGACGGCGTAGCGCAGGTTGCGTGCGACGACCCGATCGAATGCAGCCATGTCGTACTCGGCCGCGCGATGCCAGTCGTCGGCCAGCGAGCCGCCGACGACGTTCACGAGATGGCGGAACGGACCGAGTTGCGCCGACAGTTCCGCAATGCCCGCAATCAGCGCCGCCTCGTCGGTGACGTCGAGCACGCATGCTGCCGCACGACCGCCTATCGCCTGTATGCGGGCCACGGACTCGGCTGCGTGCTCAGCCACATAGGTGATGACTGCCACGTCAGCACCGGCGCAGGCCAGCGCGTCGACCACCGCGGAGCCGATACCGCCGCCCCCGCCACCCACGACGAGCGCGCTGCGCCCGCGGAGGTCGATGGCCACGCTCATGGTTGCGGCTCCGTGCTCGGGCGGGCCGTCGGGGTGCGCTCGGGGTACCTCATGCCGTTTGGCCGCCGTCGAGGGTGAACTCGGCGCCGCTGGCGTAGGCGGCATCGTCGCTAGCGAGCCACAAGACGAGCTTCGCGACCTCGTCAGCGGTCGCGTATCGCTGCAACGGCACGCGCTCGGCCATCGCCGCGATTGGCTGATCGGCCATCATCGGCGTGTCGATGATGCCCGGGTGCACCGAGTTGACGCGCACGTTGAACGGACCCAACTCCTGGGCCGCACCCTTCGTCATACCGCGCACCGCCCACTTGGTTGCGCCGTATGCGAAGCACGGGCTCGCCCCGCGCATGCCGCCTATGGAGGAGATGTTGACGATCGAGCCGCTGCGCTGGGCCTTCATGGCCGACGCCACAGCCTGCATGCCCAGGAACACACCGGTCTGGTTCACCGCGACGACCCGGTTCCAGACCTCGAGTGGGGTCTCGGTCATGGTCGCCCAGTGCAAGATGCCGGCATTGTTCACGAGCACATCGACGCGGCCGGTATCGGCGAGCACGCGGTCGACCACCCGAGCCCAGCCCGCGGGGTCGGTCACATCGTGGTCGAGGAACGTCGCGCCGATCTCGGCGGCGGTCGTGGCCCCGGCCTCGCCGAGCACATCGGTCAGATAGACCGTCGCGCCCTCGGCGGCGAACAACGCGCCTTCGCTCGCACCTTGACCCCGAGCACCGCCCGTGATGATCGCGACCTTGCCGGCGAGGCGTCCCATGTCGATCTCCTGATGTCGTCGTGAACCTGTCGGTTGGGCATGCGCACACCGTGGTCGAAAGCTGTCCTCGCACGTGTCCGGTGCGTAACCTACGTGACGCGGGACCGCCCCGGCGGCGGAACCCCAGGGGGTCGTGATGACATACAAGATCGCAGTTCGTGGCGGCACAGTGCTCGATGGCACCGGTGCGCCACCTCAGCGTCTCGACGTCGG
>JANMVY010000359.1:0-2816 GCA_031393535.1 Actinomycetes bacterium
CAACTACTTGTCCAACGCCGGTGGCGCATGGGACAACGCCAAGAAGTACATCGAGGACGGCAACGAAGGTGGCAAGGGATCCGAGGCCCACAAGGCTGCGGTCATCGCCGACACGGTCGGCGATCCGTTCAAGGACACCGCCGGCCCGGCGCTCAACCCGCTCATCAAGGTGATGAACCTGGTGTCGCTCCTGATCCTGCCGGCGATCATCAAGCTGTCCGACATCGACAAGAACAACCCGGTGCTTTCCACGCCGAAGGCCGGCGGGTATGCGGTCGCCGCAGCCGCGCTGGTGGTGTTGATCGGTGCGCTCATCTTCTCGAGCCGGAAAGCCCCGCCCATCGGCTTGAGCGAACGCTGAGGCGTTGACCCGCCGCCCAGCCCGTCGCGCCTGATCATCGGGGTCGCCGGGCCCGGCCGTGTTGCACGATTCACCGAGGGCCGCCCCTACCGGGGCGGTCTTCGGTGCTTTTCGGGTGCGCCGCTCGTCTCGACCGGCGATGGAAAGCTTCAGGGCCGACCGTCATGGCCGATGGAAACACTGCGGCCGACGCGTCGCCGCACGAGGCGGTCGGTGGCCTACCGTGTAGACGCGCCGAACACCCGGAGGTTTTACCCCATGTCCGGCCCAGACGACATCGTCCGCGCGGCACTCGCCGAGCTGCTCGCACGCCACCCGCGCGAGGTGGCGACCGATCCCAATCGCATCGGCGCGCTGCTCCGCGAACAGCTCCGCACCGCCCCACCGGTCGACGACGTGCTGCTCGACGCGATCGTGCTCGCCACCCATACCCCGGTCTTGCGTCAGATGCGCGACGACGCACGCGCCGACACGACCGAGGCCCAGCTCGCCACCGAGCTCCGCAAGCTCGGGGTGACAGAGCGTGTGGTCGCGGGTGCGGCAGCGGCGTGGGTTGGAGCACTCCTCCCGGCAGCAACCGCGCCGGCACCGCCGCGCATGCAGGTCGTCGCACCCCGGCCCGGCCCGCCGCCGACGTTCGCGCCGCGCCCGCCGCTGCCTCGCGTCCAACTGACCCCACCGCCGAGAGCCGAGATCCGGGCCACGCTCCTCGGCGAACCCCTCGCCCCCGAACAGGCGACGCCCCGACCTGAACCACGGCCGCAACCCGTGGCCGGCATCATCGGGGGCGGATACCCGCCGGCACGGCGACCGCGTCGATCCGGCGGCGTGGCCAAGCTCCTCGTTGCGGTATTGGCCGTGCTCGCAGTGGCGGCCGCAGCGTTGGCCTTCGTCGGATGGAACCGCGACCCGAGCAAGGTCCGCGCCACCGACGCCGAGACCAGCGTCGCATCGCTCGGCGACAATCTGCGTGCCGCCGAGAAAGCGGTCGGCGACGCCCAGACAACCATCGCCGAGCGCGACGCCCGGTTGACCGCGGCCAATGCCCAGATCGAGAAGTTGTCCACGCTCACGCGAGCGCAGTACAACAGCGCCGCCTTCCCCGAACAGTTCACCATGACCGGCAAGGTCGCCCCGGGGTCGTGCTCGCTCACCGGCGACGCATGCAACGCCACCGCGGCGCTGCGTGGCATCAAACTCACGTGCAGTGCCAAGCCATGCGACTGCACCACGGGGAGCTGCACGGTCACGAGCGAGCTGTGGAAGGCGCCCGCGGCGGTGAAGTACGACCCCGCATCCGCGTTGTTCACCGCAAAGGGGCTGCTCGACGGTGACGTGTTCCGCTGTGGCGGGGTCGCCCAGCCGACCACCTACGACTTCCGGTTCCGCGTGTCGAAGATCACCTACGGTGACGGAGCGTGGAGGGCCAGCGGAGTCGACGCCGAACTGGCCGAGGCGTCGTCGTCCGGGTCCGAATGTCTCGCCGGGAACCGCACCTACGCGCTCAGTGGTCCGTCGGCCTGATCGGCACGCGTCGCCATATCGCCGAGCGGGTCAGCGCGCTCGTGTCGCGCGGCGGTGCTTCACCAACTCGAGACCCACCGGCAGCAGTGACAACGCCACGATCGCGACGATCGCCAGTTCGATGTGGTTCTTCACAAGGTCTACCTCGCCCAGGAAGTAGCCGAGCGTGGTGATGCCCACCGCCCACAACAGCCCGCCGAGAAGGTTGAACATCACGAACGTGCGGTACCGCATCGCACCCACGCCGGCCACGACGGGCGCGAACGTGCGCACGATCGGCACGAACCGCGCGAGCACGATGGTCTTCGGGCCGTGCCGCTCGAAGAACTCGTGTGCCTTCGCCACGTTGGCCTGACGGAAGATGCGCGAGTCGGGGCGCGTGAACAGCGACGGCCCGACCTTCTTGCCGAACAGGTACCCCACCTGGTCGCCGGTGACCGCGGCCACGAACGCACACATGAGCACCCATGGCAGCGCCGGCATGACGTTGCCGCCCGCGTTCGACGAGAGGAAGCCGGCGATGAACAGCAACGAGTCGCCGGGAAGAAAGAAGCCGATGAGCAGTCCGGATTCGGCGAAGATGATCGCGGTGAAAAGCGCGAGACCGCCCTTTTCGAGCAACGTTTGCGGGTCGAGTCCGAGCGCGGCGAGCGTCAAGTGGTACACGAGGGGTGAAGGGTAGCCGCCGGTATCCTCGACCGGTGACAGCCCAAGCGAACATCCGGAACGTGGCGATCGTGGCCCACGTCGACCATGGTAAGACCACACTCGTCGACGCAATGCTGTGGCAATCGGGTGCATTCCGCCCCAATGCCGACGTCAACGAGCGCGTGATGGACTCGATGGATCTCGAGCGCGAGAAGGGCATCACGATCCTCGCGAAGAACACCTCGATCCACTACGGCGGGGTGAAGATCAACATCGTCGACAC
>JANMVY010000417.1:0-5417 GCA_031393535.1 Actinomycetes bacterium
TGGTCGAAGCCGTAGTAGCCCGATCCGAGCTCGGCCACGCGACGAACGTCGGCTCGCCGAAGCCGCCACCACAACGGCGGATGCGGTTGCTGCACCGGCTTCGGGTGTTGGCGGCAGGGCGCCAGCTCGTAGAACTCACCCGAGAACGACGAGATCGGGTCGCACCACAGCGCCTTCATCACCGCGACGTACTCGTTGCAGCGGTCTCCTCGGCGCGCGAACGGCACGTCGCATGCGGCGTACTCCTCGGTGCTCCACCCGACCCGATCGCAAAGTCGAAACGACCGCCAGAGAGCCAATCGAGCGTTGCCACGTGCTTGGCGGTGTACACCGGGTTGCGTTGGGGGAGGAGCGCCACGCCGGTTGCAAAGCGGATCATCTCGGTGGACGCGGAAAGCCACGTGAGCGTCTGGATCGGATCGGGCAGGTTGGCCATCGACGCGAAGAACGCCTTGCCGTCGTCGGACTGGCGGTAGTCGTCTGCCGGATCGTCGAAGAGCCCGACGTGCTCACCCAGGTACAGCTGCGCGAAGCCGAGCGCTTCCGCTCGCACCGACAACTCCCGGAGGACCGCCGGCGTGGCTTCGGGATTGACGACGGGAAGATTGAGTCCGATCTGCATCATGGTCGTCGATCAGTAGGTGATGACGGTGCGGCCGAGGACCTTGCCCGCCTCGAGGTCGTGGAGCTGCCGCGCCGTGGCGTCGCTCCTTCGGCAGGATCACTGGCTCGCAAAGTCCTCTCCGGCACAGCGGTTGATCCTTCTACGTTGTCAGGGTACCCTGACATCTATGGGAGTGATTTCGGTAGAGGCATTGCCAGCGGATCCGTTGGAGGCGTTGCGTGAGCTGTCTCGTGGTGAAGCGGAGTTGGATCGGCTCCGTGCTGAGCGTGTTCGTGCGGCCCGCGCTGCGGGTGCCTCGTGGGAGCAGGTGGGTGAGGCGCTGGGCGTTACTCGTCAGTCGGCGTGGGAACACTTCACGGCGCGGACGAGGGTTGAGCTTGCCGAGAACGCTGAGGCGAATGCTGAGCTGAGCGATGACGAGGCAACAGCGCTCGCGGTTGACGAAGTGCGCTCGGCGCGTGCGCGTCGCCGGGCGCGCCCGTGAGGGTGGTGCTCGACGCGAACGTTTTCGTGTCCGCGGCGATCAGCGGTCCATCGCATCGCGCCGGCGGCCCCTCGATAGCCCACAAAGAATCGCTTGACCTTCAAGCTGGGTCGAAGCCGTACCGTTGTCTCCATGAGCAGCACCTACCAGATCGCTGATGCCGCACGGCGCAGTGGCTTCGCGGCAAGCACGCTTCGGTACTACGAGGAGATCGGGCTGCTCCGACCCGCGGGCCGGACTTCTGGCGGGTATCGGGCCTACGACGACGTCGATCTCGACCGGCTCGCGTTCATCAGGCGGGCCAAGCAGCTCGGCTGCACCCTCGATGAGATCGCCGAGCTTCTCGTGGCATGGGAGGGCCAACGGTGCGAACCGGTCCAGAACCGGCTACGTGAGTTGGTGAACTGCAAACTCGACGACGCCGAGCGCCGCAGCGCCGAGTTGGCCGCGTTCACCGCGCAGCTCCAGCAGGCTGCGGCAACGCTGGGCGTCCACACACCAACCGGCGCCTGTGACGCTGACTGCGGCTGCATGGCCCCGGCTGGTGCACCGGTAATCGTCACACTCGGACGTACACCCAAACCGGACGTGCCAATCGCGTGCTCACTCAGCGCGGCCGACACCGAGCAGCGACTCGCTGAGTGGCGGGACGTGCTCGGTCACGTTCGAGAGCGTCGGATCATCTCGTCGGGGTTCCGTTTGGAGTTCGATGCGGGCGCTCCGGTCGGAGCGATTGCCACGCTCGCCGCCGCTGAACAGGAGTGCTGCGCGTTCTTCGACTTCACGCTGCGAGTCTCCCGTGATGGCATTGCTCTTGAGGTCGGCGCACCGGCCGAAGCGTCCTCGATGCTGCACGACGTGTTCGGCGGCGTGCGATGAGCCGCCGCGAGAACGCCGGCATCGTTGGCTTCGGCGCGGTGGCGTGTGCCGCGTGCTGCGCCGGTCCGATACTTGCCTTCCTCGGCGGCCTAGCTGCCCTCAGCCTCGGCGCGGCAGCCCTCGTTGGCAGCGTCGGCCTGGCCATCGCGGGCGTCGCCGGGTTGGCGATTCTGGCGTGGCGCCGCCAACGCAGCAATGCGTGTGACGTGCCGGTCTCGGTGGCCGTGCCCGCGGCCACACGGCGAGAGACACGCCCGACATGAATCGTCGAACCCTGCGACAGGTCGCCGCGGGCCTACTCGTCGTCGGGGCGCTCCTGCTGCTGCTCGGCGTGTCAAACGAATCGACCGGCGAGAACACCGCACGTGAGTCGAGCGAGAGCACCGAGGATCACGTCGCGACCGGCAGCGAGTCATCGGAGACGGCCGCGGCCGCTGCCGAGAACCACATCGAAAGCACGGTTCTCGGCATCAACACCGAGTCCAACGCCGCCGTCTCCACTGCACTCGCCGTCAGCGTGCTGCTCGCCGCTCTACTCGTGTTCGTCGAGGCTCGCGCCGTCGCAGCGGCCGTCGCGGCCTTCGCTCTGGCGTTCACCGTGTTCGACATCGCGGAAGTCGCCCACCAAATCGACGCCTCCGAAACCGGCCTCGCCGTCGTCGCTGTGGTCGTCGCACTCGCCCATCTCGGTTCCGCAGGACTGGCCGCCGCGGTGATGCGACCGAACGAGCCGTTCGGTTCGCGGCTGTCGTCTGCGCCTTCTCACTGACGCAGTTCAGGCTCCCATGAGCAGGATGCGGAGTTCTATCGTGCGCGAGGGTCGCGGGCGATCACCTTTGCGCGGTCGATGACTGGCAAGCCCGCTGAGTTGCGGGCCGGGTTGGGGTGCGTCGACCGGTTGTTGCAGCAACGCCCCAAGACCGTGTTGAACGTGTCCCGCCCGACGGTGGTGAAGCTGATCGACGATGGTGTTCTGCCGTCGCGCAAGGTCGGGTCTCACCGTCGCATCACGCTCGCCGATCTGCTCGCGTACCGCGACGACATGGTCGCCCGTCGCCGTGCCGTGCTCGACCAGATGTCCCGCGACGCCGAGGAGCTCGGGCTCTGCGACTGAGCATAACGTCCAACCTGGTCTGCTCGGGTTCGTGTTCGAGAAACGCGGTCACGGCGTCGGTACGGACGAACGGCATGGTCGTGTTGACACGGATGGCGTCGGCGGCCCGTTCCATTGCGGCGGCGCGGCCGAGGGCGTCGAGCGCGGCTTTGACCATGGCGTACGCGGCGCAGTTGGGCGCGTTGGCCGGCGTTCCACGCGGCGTTCACGGTGTCTTCGGCGAGGTCGAGCATGGTGCCGTGGGGGACGAGCGCCGCGGCGGTGGCGAGCGCGCTGTTCACGGGCGGGGGGCGAGCATGGCGCGGTGCTCGGGAGTGCCGTCGAGGTTAGCGTTGACGCGTTCGGTGATGCGCCAGCCGTCGGGCGTGCGGCGCCACTTCCATGTGTTCGCCGAGACGCGCGCGACCCAGAACCGTTCCGCGGTGGGGTCCCAGCGGATGTTGAGGGCGTAGCTGCGACCGTGGGCCTCGTCACCGTCGACGACGACGTGTGGCGTGGTGAGGACGTGACCGCACCCGTTGAGGATGAGGTTCTGGTGCCCGGCCGCGTTGACCATTTCGGCGATCTCGTCGTGGCCGCGCATGGTGATGGCGCCGACGGCGTCGAATGTGCCGTCGTGGGTCCACAGCGCGGCGGTGGCCTCGGCGGAGCCGCTGTCGACCGATGGGCCGTACTGGGCGGTGAGTTGCATGATGTCGAGTTGGTCCTCGACGTGGCGCAGTCGTGCGGCGAGGGCGGCCACGGTGGCGCGGAGATCGTCGATCTCGCTCATGGTGGGGCTCCGTTCAGTGGTCGGGGCGGGTGCGTTCGAGGAGGGGTTCGGTGACGGCATCGATGGTGCCGAGCGACGCGCCGATGCTCGCCGCGACCTGGCGGGCGACGACGATGTCTTTGTGGATGAACCGGCCGGCGGCCGCGATCAGTTGGTCGCTCGAGCCCATGGCGGCGACGAGGTCGAGCGAGTAGCTCTGGCCGCTGCAGGTGTGCAGCACGCGCGCGAGGTGGGCTTCGTCGATACCGAAGCCTGCGGTGAGCAGCCGGTCGACCAGCGGCCGGCCCATCTCGCCGGTGCCGACGATGCCGATGCGCATCGTCGGGGTCGCGCTCATCGGCCCGGGACCACGATGATGCGGGCGGGACCGTTCGCGTCGCGGGCGTCGTTCAACGCCTGGGGCACCTCGTCGAGGCCGACGTACCGACCGGCCATGGGCGTCACGTCGAGCCGTCCTGAGCACACCGCCTCGAAGGCTTCGTTCCAGTGCGTCACCGATGGGCCGCCACCGAACTGGGTATTCAGCCCTTTGCGCTTCGCGATCGCCGTGTGCAGGTGCTCCCCGGCGGGTGGGCCGCCCGCGGAGAAGATGCGGGTGCCGCGCTCGCAGCCCTTGAAGATCGAGTCGAGCACCCCGGGGACGCCGACGCATTCGAAGACGACGCAGCCCTTCATGGCGACGACGTTCATGATGTCGCGCACCGGGTCGGCCGAGCCGAACGCGACCTCACGCCAGGAGGCATACGGCGACACGACGGCGGGGTCGATCACCACGTCGGCGCCCATGGCGAGCGCGGTCTCGCGACGCGACGCGACGAAGTCGACCGCCACGATCGGGCTGACCCCGAGGGTGCGGAGCGTGGCAATCGTCGCCAGACCGATCGCCCCGCAGCCGATCACCATGGGCACCTCGTTCGGGGTTACTGCGGCCCGCGTCGCGTAGGACCAGCCGACCGAGATGGCATCAGCGATCGACACGAGCTCGCTGGGCAGATCGGTCGGCACCACCTGCGTGACGGCTTCGGACATCAAGAAGTACTCGCCGAACGCGCCCGGCGCGTCGGGGCTCTGGCCCACCACCCGAACCCCGCCCGGGGTGAACAGCACCGGCAGCGAGCTGACCCGCGCGCCGAGCGGCCACTGCTGCTTCGTGCCCGGGCCGTACTCGACGATCTCGGCGCAGTACTCGTGGCCCATCACCACGTCCGCGTCGGCGTCATAACGCGTCAGCCCGGTCTCGTCCTCGGACTCCTCGGGGTGGTCCATGAAGTGCAGATCGGACGCGCAGATCCCGCACGCGAGCGTACGCACCAGCAGCTGCCCCGCCCCGGGCACCGGGTCCGCGGTCTCGCGCGTGGTCACCTGGCCGTCTCGCAGCACCGCTGCCCGCATCGTGCACCACCTGGCTCTGGTTTCAGGACATGGTCTCCTGCAACACGTCAGACCGTAGCCCGGTGGTGATGTGCGTGGCGGTCCGAGCTGTCGGCCACTGCGACGAGGCCGTACGCTCGCGGGGTGGCGTCCCGTCGCTCCGGTTCATCGC
>JANMVY010000418.1:0-3752 GCA_031393535.1 Actinomycetes bacterium
TGATCGATCTCGGTCAAGTACAAAGCGGGGCCTTCCTCGGGCGAGCCGGCGCAACGCCGACGTCGGGCAGTGTAGGGACCGCTCACGCGAGGAATCCCTTCGGAACCGCCCGCAGCGTTCGCCTCGGCCACGCTGCGTGTGAAATACTGGTGGACATCACTACGGAACGTGAATGGACGTGAGGATGGCACTGACCCCGGACGACATCGAGCGGCGTCAGTTCGCCACTGTCCGCAAAGGATTCTCACCCGACGAGGTCCGGCGTTTCCTCGCCGAGGTCGCCGCCGCGCAGCGCGAGGACCAAGCGCTTCCGCAGTTCGGTCGGCTCGGCGACGAGGTCGCCAGCGTGCTCGAAAGCGCGCATCGGTCCGCATCGGCGATCGAGAGCGCGGCCCAGGCCGAAGCCGAGCGGGTCCGGGCCTCGGCCGACACCTACGCAGCCGCGATCCGCGCCAACGCTGATCGCGAAGCGAGTGAGCGGCTCACGGCAGTCGAACGGACCAAGGCCGAGACCGAAGCAGCAGTCAACGCGATGCGCACGACCGCCGAACGCCATGCCGCCGCCGAACGAGCGGAAACCGAACGGGCTCGTGGCGAGGCCGAGGCGTTCGCCGCAGCCGAAACCGAGCGCATCAACCACCTGCGGGCCGAGACCGACACACACGTCAGCGTCGCGCGGGCCACCCTCGAGGCCGAGGCCACCGAGGGTCGGGCCGCACTGCAGACCGCAACCGCGGCCGAGCGCGACGAAGCATCGGCCCGTGCAGACCAGCTGGTCGCCGACGCACAGGCCCAGGCCTCGGCCGTCGTGGCCGAAGCCCAGGCTCGAGCCGAGCAGGTGATATCCGACGCCGAAGCGCACGCCCGCGACGAGATGACCACGGCCGAAGAAGATGCGCGCCAGCGCAGTGGCGCGGTCATCGCCCACGCGCAGATCCGACTCGACCGGTTGCTCGCGGCCGAACGAGCTGTGCACGATCGACTCGTGGGTGCATCGGCCGATCTGCGGGTGGCCATCAGCCGGGTGACTGGTCGCCAAGACCCCGAGCTCGAACTGGCCATCGACGAGCCGCTTCTCGATGTGAACGAGACGCCGGTGTGGACCACGCCGACCGAGCCCCGATCCGAAGTCGAACCCGACCGTGGCGGGAGTGCTCGCAGCTCGTCGGGGCGCGAGGACGCGTTGGCCAAGATGGTCAACGAGGCCGTCGGCAACGCGTTGCGCGGCTTCAAGCCCTGAGCACCGCGTCAACCCCGACCCCTGG
Source organism: Actinomycetes bacterium (assembly GCA_031393535.1). Lineage (GTDB taxonomy): Bacteria > Actinomycetota > Acidimicrobiia > Acidimicrobiales > WLNW01 > WLNW01. The sequence goes on from JANMVY010000418.1 coordinate 1,266, forward strand.
CTCCGGCCGCCCGGGCTCGCGTGCGGTCATGACGATTCGTCATGAAACCGACATGCGAAGCCGAGGGCGTCGGATCGGCGGCGCGTGACCCGCCACCCCGAGCGTGAGGTTCACGAGGCGCCGCCCCAGCCGGGCCGGGCGCGGGCGGGAGTTCCGTCCAGGCCGGTGCGGCGCCTCGTGCGTTCACTTCGGAGCGCCGCACGGGGTGCCGCCATGAAGGTCGCACCCCGCCCGAAGCCCCGATTCAAACGTTGCGGTTACTTTACAACCTTTGCGATTCGATGACAAGTCTGTAACGAGAATTTCTCGTTTTGAGCACGCTCATCCGTCGACGCGCCGCCGCCCTTCGAGGGCCCGGCCGAGCGTCAGCTCATCGGCGTACTCGAGATCACCGCCCACCGGAAGGCCGCTGGCGATCCGGGTCACCCGCAGGCCGAGGGGCTTCAACAGACGCGCCAGATACATCGCGGTGGCTTCACCCTCGATGTTCGGGTTCGTGCACAGAATGACCTCTTCCACGCCTTCAGGTTCGAGCCGGGCGACAAGCTCACGTACCCGTAGCTGGTCCGGGCCGATGCCCTCGATGGGGCTGATCGCGCCCTGGAGGACGTGATAGCGGCCCCGGAACTCACCGGTTCGTTCGACGGCCACGACGTCGGGCGGGTCCTCGACGACGCAGAGCACCGTCGCGTCTCGCCGGTCGTCGAGGCACAGACGGCACCGCTCGCCTTCGGCGATGTTGAAACACGTCTGACAAAATGAGATGCGGTCTTTCATCTCGGTGATCGACCGCGCCAAGCGCGACGATTCCTGCTTCGACACGCGCAGGAGGTAGAACGCTATGCGCTGGGCCGACTTGGGGCCTATGCCCGGCAGACGTCCGAGCTCATCGATCAGATCTTGCACCGGGCCGGCGTAGAGCGACGCCACAGTCACCACCCGCCACGGACGAGCGCGGGCCCGAAGGTCGAGTCAGCCACCGAGCAGCCCGCCGAGACCACCGAGACCGCCGAGCGCCTGCTGCTGGCGCGCCGCTATCTGGCTGGTGGCGTCGTTCAGCGCGGCGAGCACGAGGTCTTCGAGCATGGCCACATCAGTGGGGTCGACGGCGGCCGGCAAAATCTCGATCGCGGAGAACTCGAAGCGACCGTTCACCCGCACGCGCACCGCACCGCCACCGGATTGGCCTTCGATGATCTCCTCGGCGGCCTGGGCCGACGCGGCCATCATCGCCTGCGCCTGCCCGAGCAGGCTACCGAAATCCGGCATCGCCATTTCGTCTGTCATGGTCCCTCTCAATCACCGTCGACGAGCTCCGCGCCCGGGAACGCGGAGGTCAATTGTTCGAGGAAACCCCCGCCGCGCGGAGCGTCGGTGAGCTCGGACAAGTCGATCACCTCGTCAGCTTCGGGGATCGGGGGGCCATCGGAGGCCGACCCACCGTTCCGCGCCGCGCCGCCGGCCAGCCGCGTGGCCGCAACTTCGTCGGTGACGAACTTCACCCCGACGGCCGAACCGAACCGGGCAGCCAACGCTCGCTCGACGTCGGCCCGAAACTCGTCGCAACGGGAACGATGGACGTCGTTCGGGAACGCCACCACGACCGCGCCGTCTCGTACCTCGCGCACCCCGACGCCTGAGAACCGCACCTTGGCCTTACGGGGCATCGCGGCGAGTACCGCGTCCCAATCGTCGCGTACCGACTCGAGATCGAGCGCCCGCGCCACCGCCGGGACCGCGGGCCCCGGCGGCGACGCGTTGTTCGGCGGGTTCGGCGGGCGGGTAGGCGGGGACTCGCGGGGGGCGGGTGGGACACGCGTCGGCGCGGTCGGCGGCGCGGCGTTTCGGTCGAGCCGCGAGCGGGCCTCGGCGGCGGGCCCGGGGCGCGCCGGTGGCGGTGTGGCCTCGCGGTTCGACCGGGCTGCGGCCGAGGAGGTGGCCACATCGGGTTCTGACCGCGGCGACGCGGCGGGCGCGGGCGGTCGTGGTGATAGTGGTGGTGGTGGCGCGGTTGTCGCGCTTGGCACAGCACGCTCGGGTGATCGTGAAGCGGGCGCCGCCGCGACTGCGCCCGAGGCGAGCTGCGCTTCGAGCAGCGACACCCGTTCGGCGAGCGCGGCGAGCGTCGTATCGGCCGCGGGCTTCGTGAGCCGGACAAGCGCAACCTCGAGATCGACGCGCGGGTCGGGCGCCTGGCGCATGTCGACGAGGGCAGCACCCACCACCTCGAGCGCGCGGGTGAGCGTGGCCGCGCTCAGGCGGGGCGCGAACACCTCGGCCTGGGCGTGCTCGGCCTGCGTGAGCTGCGTGCTGGCCGCACCCAGCGACACGAGCAGCACGTTGCGGAGCGCGCCGAGCAGCGCTTCGCCGACGACCCGTGGATCGCGCCCGAGGCGCAACGCCTCGGCGATCGCCCCGACCGCGCGGCCTGCGTCGCGCCCGGCGATCGATTCGAGCAGCTCGACGCTCGACGTGTCGTGGTGGGCG
>JANMVY010000444.1:0-5897 GCA_031393535.1 Actinomycetes bacterium
GAGGCCGGCCGCTGGTTCGTCGAGCAACAGCAGCGAGGGCTCTGCCGCGAGTGCCCTGGCTATCTCGATGCGCTTCAACGTGCCGTAGGGCAGCCCGGCTGCAGGTCGGCTCGCGATTTGCCCGAGGTCGAGCTCGTCGAGGATCGCACGCGCCGACTCGCGCAATTGTCGTTCCTCGCGCCGGGTGCCGAGGCGAAACGCGGCGGTGAGCAGGGTCTGGCGCGCCCGGGTGTGCGCGCCGACCATGACGTTCTCCAGCACCGTGAGACTCGGCCACAGCGCCAGGTTCTGAAACGTGCGGCTGATCCCGATGCGCGCGATGCGATGCGCGGGAACCGCCAACAGGTCACGGCCCGCGTACACGACGTGACCCGACGTCGGTTGATACAACCGGCTGATGACGTTGAACATCGTCGTCTTGCCCGCGCCGTTCGGGCCGATGAGGCCGCAGATCTGGCCCTGCTCGATGGTGAAGGACAAGCCGTCGAGCGCGACGATGCCACCGAACTTCATCGTGACGCTCTCGACACGGAGCAGGGTGGCGTCAGCCATGACCACCGCAGCCGTCGCTCGTGTCTCGGTTCACGGAATCTGAAGTCCCTCGCATCGCCGCGGCCTTGCGCCACCCGTCGAAGTCGCAAAACCATAGCACTGCCGGTGACAGCGGGCACAGTCCCCGGGTCTGAATCAGGTGCGGGAGCGAAGGTGATCGGCGATCGATCGAACGACCACGTCGATAGGTGGCGGGGCATCGTCCGACGCGGCATCGAGCGTGAAAAGCGCCTCGGTGGCGTCGGCCCGCCCGTGCAGCCTGATCGACAGACGGCCGGCTCCGTCGGCGATCAACGCCTCGAGGTAGCAGTTCTCCGGGTCGGCGTCGGTCACCTCGCCGATGTCGTGAAGGGCGTCGAGCAACCGAGAGAAAACCTCGTCAACCGGCGCGACGAGTACCAGGCCATCGTCGTCGACTCGCGTCGTGGACACCCGCGCCGCGCTCGCGTCACCGAGAAGGTAGGCGGCTCGGAGGAGCGCGAACGCCTCGTTCACCCGTCGTGCTGCGGCCGCGTCGCCCGACGAGACGTCGGGGTGCACGACGCGCATGGCCGCGCGGTAGGCAGCGCGAACTGCGGGCCAATCGGCTGCTCGGTCGAGTCCGAACGCGTCGAGCGCGTCGTCGAGTTCCATCCGGCACTAGTTTCACACACTCGTGAACCTCTTCGAACGTGTGATCTCGACCCCCGACGAAGTTGCAGTGGACGACCTGGCCCGCACGCGTACGTGGGCCGAACTGTTCGACCGGGCCACGCGTCTCGCGCACGTGCTGCGCGAGACGTGGGGGGTCGGTCCCGGCGAACACGTCGCGTCGATCTTCGACAACCGCGTCGAGTGGTTCGAGCTGTCGCTCGCGACCCTGTTCGCGGGTGCGTGGCTCGTGCCCGTCAACACGCACCTGCTGCGCGACGAGGTCGAATACGTGCTCGCGGACGCGCACGCACGAGTGGTGGTGTGCGACGAGGCACACGCGGCGCTTGCCCGAGGCGTCGCCACCGGTCCGGTGGTACTCGTGGGCGCCGAACTCGACTCGCTGATCGAGCGTGCCGATAGCACACCGTTCAGCGGCGATGGCCCGCCTGGTGGTCGCATGCACTACACGAGCGGTACCACCGGTCGTCCGAAAGGCGTCAAGCGCGATTTGCCGGCGACGGTCGACGCCTACGTCGCCCTGTTGGGCTCACTCGGACGCGCGGTTGGTCTCGACGGTTCAGGCCCGCACCTGCTCACCGGTCCGCACTACCACGCTGCGGTGGGTGGTTATGCGCTGTTCGATCTCGTCAACGGCGCATCGGTGGTGATGATGGCGAAGTTCGACGCGGCGCAGGTGCTCGACCTGATCGACCGGCACCACATCGCTCACACACATCTGGTGCCCACGATGATGGTCCGGTTGCTCCGTCTGCCCGAGCAGCAACGACGCGGCTTTCGAGGTGATTCACTCACCTTCGTGATGCACGGAGCGGCGCCCATCGCGCCCGAGACGAAGTGCGCCATGATCGAATGGTGGGGTCCGGTGCTCACTGAGTATTGGGGCACGAGCGAGGCTGGAACCTTCACGATGATCTCGAGCTCCGAGTGGCTCGCGCATCGGGGTTCGGTGGGGCGCGCGCTGCCGGGAGTCGAAGTTATCGCCGTCGATGACCGCAATGTGGTTGTGCCTGCGGGAACCATCGGCACCCTTTATTGCCGCAGCGGCGCGAGCCCGCGTCCCTTCCGCTATCACAACGACCCGGCCAAGACCGACGGCACGTATTTGGAGCCGGGCCTTTTCACCATGGGCGATATGGGCCGCATCGACGCCGACGGCTTCGTGTACCTCGCCGATCGTGCGACGAACATGATCATCAGCGGGGGAGTCAACATCTACCCCGCGGAGGTCGAGGTCACCCTCGGCGGGCACCCGGCGGTCGCCGACGTCGCGGTATTCGGTATACCCGACGACGAGTGGGGCGAGCAGGTCAAGGCCGCAGTGGAGCTGGCGCCGGGGTTCACCGCCTCCGAAACGCTTGCGCGCGACCTGATCACGTTCGCCCGCGAGCGACTCGCGCACTACAAAGCGCCCAAGTCGATCGATTTCACCGACGCGTTGCCCCGCCTACCGTCGGGCAAGCTGGCCACGCGCACCCTGAAGGACCCCTACTGGCAGGGGCGTGACCGGCGCATCTGAGCCCGCGCTCGTTCGTGCGAGGCCGTGAGCTCGTCAGGCACTCTGCAGGAACGCGACGATGATGGGCCACGCGGTCGGGTCCTGCAGCATGAACGCATGACCGCCGTCGGCGACGAGCAAGCGGGCGCCCGGGATGCACCTGGCGAGGTATTCGCTGTTCGCGAGCGGGGCTTGCAGGTCGTACCGACCGCCCACCACGAGCGTGGGCGCCACGATGTCTGCGAGGCCGCCCGCGGCGTCGTGCGCGGCGCGCGCGTCGAGTTGGCGCCGCATCCCTGATGCCTGTGCCGGGGTGTCCGGATCGAGCGCGGCTGCACGCGCGAACGCGGCCAACAACGGTTCGAGACCGGGAGCGATCGCCGGGGGGGTCTGGGAGAAGTCGCAGCGGCTGTCGAGCAACTCGAGCGAACGTCGCCGACGCGCCTCGGGGTCGGAGGCGTCGTTCAGGCGGAGATCGAACGATGCGCCGCCGACGCCGCCCGCCGAGGTGCACCCCATGACGAGGCGGTCGACCCGTGAAGGATGGCGGATCGCAAGATGCTGTGCGACCATCCCGCCGAACGACAGCCCGACCACATGCGCCGACTCCAAGCCGATCGCGTCGAGCAACGCCGCGGCGTCGTCGGCATAGTCGGCCATGGTGTACGGCGCGTCGGGTTTGCTCGTCTGGCCGAGGCCGCGCTGGTCGTAGGAGAACGTGGTGAAGTGACGCTCGAGCGGACCCTCACCCCGTTGCGGATTGGATCGCAGATCGTTACCCGAGCCGCTTATCGAGAGCACGGGTGGCCCGGCGCCGTGCACCTCGTAGTACACGTCGATGTTCCGCACATGAGCGAACGGCATCGGGCGAACCTCCTCGGCGCGTCGTGCGCACGCAGAACGACAGTATCCGCGTGGCCTCCCCCACCATGACAGGTCCCCGGTCGAACTTCGAAAGAAGTCGTCCAACTCGCTCCGCCCGAGCGCTGCAGCGGGTACCTTGGTTTCTCGGCGTGCGCACGCAGGTGTCACGCCACTCGCCGATGCCCCAAGGGCGCGCCCAGTAGGCGAGCAGAGTTCGCGAACCGGCCACGGCTGTGGGACCGATCCGAGGCGAGATCGCTCGAGTCTGTGCCTATCGACGCGGCAGGTGGCCCGATCAATGACCCGGGCGAACGTGGGGCGATACCAGGCCGGGCCCCGGAAACGGACATGGATGGATGGCTGACGCACGACAACTCGAAGGCGCGATCTGGTCGAGCGCCGACGGGCGCGCGTCCGACGGCGATGTCGCGTTGCTGCACGCCGACGAACGAGCCTCGCTCGTCATCCTCGACCGCTTCATCGGTGACACCGAGGACGACCTGACGGCCGTGCGCCGCACTGTGGCGGGTGAGGAGCGCGACCAGGTCGTCGCTGATTTCGTCGACCTGCTCGACAGTCTGCGCGCCACCGAGGCCCGGTTGCGTCCGCCACCACCGGCACTCCTCACCCCCGACGACCGCGACGACCGCGACGACGACCTCGAAGCTGAGGAGGTCCAGCTCCAGGCGTCGTGGTCCGGCGGCCAGATCGTGGTGTGGGCGGCCGGCCGCGGTACGGTGCCCGAGCCGAACGATGCGCTCGCCGGCCGTCTCGAAGCAATCGGGGGTCCACCACTCGGCTGGCAGCTCCATCCGGGTGTGACGCTGCCCGGCGGGCTCCGCGCTGAAGCGCTCACGATCCCGATGAAGGATGCGCTCGGCTGGCTCGCCGCGGTCGGCGGCGGGCACGGCCGAGACGGCGCCGGGGCGAGTCTCGTGTGGCTCGGCCATGTGGCGCTCGAAGGGGTCCGCCTCGTCGCGCAAGGAGCGATCGTGCCGAGCATGCGCCTCGACGACCGCTCGAAGAGCCGTGTGGTCGACGCGTCCGTGCGATGGCAGCCCGCTTTGGTCGACAGCCTCGCCCTCGAGACACTCGTTGCGGCCATGCCGGGCACGGTCGTGGCGCTCGAGCCCGGCACAGGTCGGGTCACCGCGACGAGCGTGATCACCGACGTCATCACCGCCGTGGTCGAGGCGATCGTGACCCAGAGCATCGAGCGCATGGAGCTGCCTGCACCCCCGCCCACCGCCGCCACCCCCACCGATCTGGTCGATACCGTGATCGCCCGCATGGACGGGTCGCCGTTCCGGGCCCACGCCGGGCTCGCAATGGAAGCGTCGCGGCGCCTCGATCAATGGTCGACGACCGTCACCAACCGCACCCGCCCGAAACTTGTCGTGCGCCTCGACCCGCCCGACTCGGGCGGGGTGTGGCTCGTGTCGGTTCACGCCCCGGCCGGAAAAGGCGCCGTCGTGGCGATCGACGAAGGCTTGCGTGTCGAGGGTGTCAGCCGATTTGTCGCGGCCGAGTGGGCCAGGCTTCTCCGCATGCTGCCGGCGCTCGACCGGGCCGCGGCCCGCCGGAGCGGCCAGGTGGCGCTGAGCCAGAGTGAGGCGTGGGACTTCATGACGCGTGTCGGGCCCACGCTCGCGTCGGTCGGTTTCGACGTTCGGGTGCCGTCCTTGTCGCGGCGCAAAGCCAGACCTTCGCTGCGGTTGTTCGCCGAAGCAGCCGCGGGCACCGTGGTCGGTGCACGTCAGCTGAGCAACGTGTCGTGGTCCGTGCTGTTCGACGACGTCGAGTTGACGGCGGTCGAGATCGCATTGCTTGCGCGCCAGGCGCGGCCCCTCGTGCAGTCACGCGGTCGCTGGGTCGAGGTCGACCGCGCCGATTTGGAACAAGCGGCGGCGGCACTGGCCGAGCGCGAGTCGGTTACCCAACTCACCGGCGCGGAGATCCTGCGCCAGAGCATGGGGCTCGACGGCACCGCTTTCGCCGGCGGGGTCGTGGTGCACGGGAGCAGCTGGGCGAACGACATCGTTCGCCGGGCGAGTGAGGTGTCCACGCAGCCGGTGTCGGCACCCGAAGGTTTCGTAGGCGAGCTCCGTACGTATCAGGCCGAAGCACTGGCCTGGATCGGGTTCCTCGACGCCGCGGAGCTCGGCGGGTGTCTCGCGCACGACATGGGTCTAGGCAAGACGCCGACGGTGCTCGCGCACCTGGCCCGCACCGCCGGGCACGGGGCCGCGCTCGTCATCGCCCCAGCGGCGGTGGTCGGCAACTGGGCCGCGGAAGCGGCGCGCTTCACGCCGGGGCTCCGCGTGGTCGTGCA
>JANMVY010000453.1:0-5148 GCA_031393535.1 Actinomycetes bacterium
CGCGCGCGGCGACTTCGACCTAGCGCGTGCCACTGCTCAACGCGGTCTGCGCGTCATGGCCAACGACCGGGTACGTGCCGCAACCTTGTTCGGTGTGCTCGTCGAAGCAGGTCTCGGCGAAGGCGACCTCGCCCAGGCCACCGACGCCTTGGCTGAGCTCGAGACCCGCGTCGACGGGTTGGATCTTCGTGCCCCGCGGGGCGAAGCGGCCCGGCTGCGGGCGCTCGTCCACGCGGTTGAAGGAAACACCGCGGCCGCTGTCGAATCGGCCCACCGTGGTCTCGACGAGCTCGAGGGGGGCGATCTGCCCCTGCTGAGAATCGCCCTGCACCTCCAGGTCGCCCGGTTGCTCGAAGGCAGCGACCACGCGCGAGCTGTCACCGAGGCCCGAGCAGCCGCGGCGATCCTCGCCCGCGTCGACGTCGTGGTAGCCGCGCCTGACGCAGCGCTCCTAGACCGGCTCGGCGCAGCGCGCGGCGCCGCCTCACCTGCCGCCGGATGCCGCGTAGCAACCCTCCAGCGGACGGGAACCTGGTGGACCGCGGGGTGCGGGAACACCAAGGTGCGACTACGCGAAACGTTGGGCCTGCGCTACCTGGCCGAGCTAGTGGCCCACCCGGGCGTCGAGCGCCCTGCACTCGTCCTGGTCGACCTCGTCGAGGGTGTCTCGCTCGAAGGCATCGATCGTCGCAAGCTCGGCGACGCCGGAGCGTTCGCGGACAGCAACGCGCTTGCCGCGTACCGGCGGCGGGTGGCCGAACTGCGAGACCAGGTCGAAGACGCCCTGGCCGTCGAGGACGACGAGCGGGCCGCACGGAGCCAGGCAGAACTCGATGTCCTCCTGGCCGAGCTGGCCCGGGCGTTTGGTCTCGGCGGACGGGACCGGCGCGCATCCTCAGCCGCCGAGAAGGCCCGCCTCAACGTCACACGGGCGCTGCGATCAACTCTGGCGAAGCTGACCGATGCCCTCCCCGAGGCCGGGGCAATCCTCGACCGCCGCGTCCGAACCGGCTCGTACTGCGCGTACGAACCCCACCCCGATGACACGGTCACCTGGAGTGTTCAGCCCTGGCTGAACAAAACAGGGGCGTCTTGAACGCCTTCCCCATATGGAACCCAAACCTATGGAGGCAGTCGTGTCGAGCCCCAACAACGTGCTGACGGTGCGAAGGCTCTTCGACGCCTTCTACGCGGCAGACGAAGCAGCGATGACCGAACTGATCGGAGACGACTTCGTCACCCACGCCCCGGGCGGCGGAACTGGCAACGCTCACGGCTGGAAGGCGATGGCCCGCCAGTTCGCTGATGCAATCCCGGATAACCGATCCGAGATCGACGACATATTCGGACACGGCGACAAGGTTGCCGTGCGCTACACGTCACGCGGAACCCATACGGCCGAGCTCTTCGGCGTGGCACCGACGAACCGTACGCTGACTCTCGCGGGCATGGAAATATATCGACTGTCCAAAGGCCGCATAGTCGAATGCTGGGGTCACTACGACATGAGCGAACTGTTCACACCAACCCGATAACGCCACACGCTGACGGCCGAGGAGCGGATGGTGAGGAGCGAATGGTCAAGACCCATCGACAGCATCTTCGCTCATCTTCTTCGGCGCAGCACGAATCACCGCTGGTACGGTCGGCTCGTGGGCATACAGGTCGACCCCCGTGGCGTGCGACTCGCCGAGCTCGTGGCCGCGTTGTCCCTCGGGATCGATCTCGGGTTCGGTCAACCGATGGAGCACGTGTTGCGCCAGTGCCTCATAGCGCTTCGTCTCGCCGAACACGTCGGTCTCGGCGACGAGGAACGGGCGACCGTCTACTACACGTCGTTGTTGGTGAACGTGGGTTGCCACACCGACGCGCACGAACAGGCCAAGTGGTTCGGCGACGACATCACGTTGCGGTCGACCAAGTTCGACTACGAACCCAGGAGCTTCGCCGAGGCGGCCGCGATGGTGCGCATGATCGGTGCCGGCGCCTCTCCGTGGGACCGACTCCGCACGGGCCTCGAGCTGGCAACGACCGGTCGCACTGCGCTCGCAAGCATGCTCGTGATGCACGCCCGCCTCGCCGGCGATTTCGCGAAGACGCTCGGGTTGTCCGACGACGTGGGTGAGGCGCTCGCTGGCTCGTATGAGCAATGGAACGGACGCGGCTCGCCGGGCAAGTTTGCCGGCGCCGCCATCCCCTACGCGTCGCGGATCGCGCTGGTGGCGGAGTACGTCGAGGTCGCCCACCGCACCGCCGGTGTCGAAGTCGCCCTCGAGTTGGCCGAACGGCGCTCCGGCAAAATGTTCGACCCGGACCTCGTAGCTTGTCTACGAGTCAACGCCCGCGACATCCTTGGCGACATCGACGGACTCGAGACCTGGACCGCAGTGATCGACTCGGAACCCGCGCTCACCGTTCGGCTCGACGCCACCCAGTTCGAGACCGCCCTGACAGCGATCGCCGACTTCGTCGACCTCAAGTCCCCGTACGCACTCGGCCACGCCCGAGCCGTGTCCGAACTCGCCACGGCCGCCGGCCAGCAAGCGGGGCTGACCGACGATGAGGTGGCGATGCTGCGCCGCGCGGGACTCGTGGCCGGTCTTGGTCGTCTCGGTGTGTCGAATGCGATCTGGGACAAGGCCGGGGCGCTCACCGTCGGCGAACGGGAACGCGTCCGCATGCATCCGTACTTCACCGGGCGGATGCTGCAGCAGTCCGAAGCGCTGGCTCCGTTGGGCCGCGTCGCCGTCGCCTATCGCGAGCGCCTCGACGGCTCGGGATACCCCCGCGGACTCCCAGGCAATGCCATCCCGTTCCCGGCTCGCATCCTCGGCGCGTCCGACGCCTACCAGGCCATGCGCGAACAGCGGCCCTACCGGAAGGCTCTCGACGCCGAACACGCGGCAGCAGAGCTTCGAACCGACGTGCGAGGTGGACGCCTGGACAGAGACGCAGTCGACGCCGTGCTCGCCGCGGCCGGTCACCGCGCCCCACGACGGCGAGAAGGACCCGCCGGGCTGACTGCCCGCGAGGTCGAGGTCCTCACCCTCATCGCCCACGGGCTGTCCAACAAGCAGATCGCCGCACGGCTCGTCATTTCACCCAAGACCGCCGGGAACCACATCGAGCACATCTACACCAAGATCGGCGCCGGCAACCGGGCCAGCGCCGGGCTCTTCGCCATGCAGCACGGACTGCTGCCCGCGTAGCACTACACCAACACAGATTGATCCTCAAAGATGGGGGAATCACCTCGTGACCGCGTCGTGGCGGTCCCGCACCATGTGACGCATCCACTCGATGAAGGAGCCTCACATGCCCACCAACCCGCCGACTGACCGCGGTGGCGCTTTCGTACATGCCAACGGCATCGACATTCACTACACCGAGCGCGGATCCGGCGAACCGCTTGTCCTGCTCCACGGCGGCCTGATCTCCACCGGACCGATCTGGGACGGCGCTCCGATCTCCTACAACGACCACCTCGACCGGTTCGGCCGGCACTTCCGTGTTATAGCCCCGGACACCCGGGCCTCAGGCGCGACCGTGCACAAAGAAGGCACGCCGTCGGCGTCGCTTCTGGCCGATGATGTGCTCGGACTCATCGAAGCCCTCGAGCTCGATCGTCCGATGATCTGCGGGTTCAGCGAAGGCGCGCTCACCGCCACCATCGTCAGCATCCGCAATCCTGATTCGGTGCGCGCCGTCGTGAACGACGCCGGGTTCGACCTCCTCGACCCCAAATCTCACATGTTCGCTCAGGCACGAGTACTGCTCGGCGGCAGCCCCGAAGCCACCCATGCCGATCCCGACGCCGCAATCGCGAACTTCGCGCAGATGGGCATGGGCGAGATGTTCGATATGGTCAGAGCTGACCACGACAGCGCGCAGGGAGATGGGTACTGGCGCAGGTTCCTCGAGCTCACGTTCCAGCGATGGACCCGGTCGCCTGGCTTCACCTTCGACGACCTACGCGCCGCGACCGCTCCGACGCTGGTGCTGACCGGCGACCGCGACATGTTCTGTTCCGTGGAAGACGCAGTCACCACGTTCCGCAAACTCCCCAACGCGGAGTTGGCCGTGATGCCCAACCATGACCACCACATCGGTACACCCAAGGTCGACGCCTCCATCGAGTTCCTCCGCCGTCACTGCGACGGGTAGGAGGCCCCGGCAAGCCGACGCCCGCCCGTACCTCGGGTCGGTCACCCGCACCGACGATGGGCGCTCGTGTGGCACGGGTGGCGCCGCGCCACCACCGCGGCCAGGCACAACGCCGCCTGAAAGCCGAGCGGCCCCCACCGATGTGAGGGCCGCTCGGGTACTGTTGTCACCGCACGTTCAGGCGTGGGCTGCACCCGCGTTCACAATGACGTCCCCAAGGAAGGTCCCGTCCGCGTTGTACACCCAGTAGTGGACAACCGGCGCGTTGGAGTTAAGGAAACCCTTGCACACAGAGGCGTCTCTGCAGATGGTAGGTGCCCCACCGCCAGGGTTCAGAAGGATGTTGACCGGCTCCGCAGCCCCCGCAGGACCGGCGATGATCCCGACGCCACGGCCGCGGCGATGCACGCCAACTTCTTCTTCATGAGTCTCCCAAGGGGCAAGCCGACGGGCAGGTCCCGCACTCCCCGACGGACGTTATACCACGGTTCATTCCATGCATCGAAGTGACGCGCGCGGAGCGGCCCCACCCCGAAGGGCCGCGGGGTGAGGGCCGGTACCCGCCGCAAAGACGGTCACAGGAACTCGTAACACGAAGGAGCAGCGGAGCGGCGCCGAAGGCATTGAGGCTGCTCCGGCGTAAGGGCAACTTCGTCACCGGTGATCGGCACACCTGATTTGTGGTCGAATCCGCTGAGCCTCTTACGAGGCACGCCGCGGCAGGATCTGGCCGAATGGCAGCTTCGCTCGGGAGTCAACCTCACGGCGCCAGGGCATTCGGGAGACACACCCGGTCAGACTGTCCAGGTTCCAAACGCTACGGATGACCGCAACGCCTTGGGCAACAGTCTCGATCAGGGCATTATGCACTGCTGGCAAAGAGTATCTTCGCGTCCGGCGGGTGCGTCGATTGCAGGAGGGCCGATGCCGAGCGCTGACGAGATCCGAGACGTTCAGCGAGCGTCGTGGGCCGGGCTCTCTGCG
>JANMVY010000527.1:0-1813 GCA_031393535.1 Actinomycetes bacterium
CTACCGTGAGATCGTCCTCGATCACTACCGCAGCCCGCGCAATCGTGGCGAGCTGCCGGTTCCGCCCGCGCACCGGGCCGAGGGTTTCAATCCACTTTGCGGCGACGAGATAGTCGTCTACCTCCAACTCGATGGCGACACCGTCGCCGATGTCAAGATCGCGGGCCAAGGCTGCTCGATCAGCCAATCGTCCGCGTCGATGATGTCCGCCGCGATCAAGGGCAAGACCATCCACGAGGTGCGAGCACTCACCCGGGCCTTCAAGGCGATGATGTCCATCCACGAGAGCGCGCTCGAAGGCGTCGAGACCGACCCGCTCGTTTCTGGGTCCGAGGTGAAGCTCGGCGATCTCGAAGCGCTCCGTGGCGTCGCTCGGGTTCCGGTACGCATCAAGTGCGCAACTCTGTCGTGGAACACGCTCGCGCAGACCCTCGCCGATGCCGAGCAAGAGACCTGATCGCGATCGGCGCCGCGCGGTGCACCGGTCAGTGCTCGCCGAGTGCCTTGTCGATGGCGTTCGCGAGCTCGAAGTCGATCTCGGTCAACCCGGCGGCCGCGTGGTTGGTCACGTCGAGCACGACCTTGTTCCACGAGTTCGACCAATCCGGGTGATGGTTGAGCCGCTCGGCCACGAGCGCCACCATCGTCATGAACCCGAACGCTTCGGTGAAGTCACGGAACGAAAGCTCGCGATGCAGACCTCGGCCGCGTCGCTCCCACCGGGGCAGGCTCGGGAGCCATTCAACCATCTCGTCCTCGGTGAGCAGCGTGGTTCGGTCAGCCATGGCGTGCACGCTAGGTGAACGGGTCAGTGAACGGGTCAGCGCCGAACCCGGCGATGCTGACGGCGGTCTCGACGGTGTCGCGCTCGATCCACTGCCCGTAGCCCGTGCGTTCGAGCTCGTCGGCCAGCTCCGCACCGCCGGTTCGTTGGATCGCTCCCTTTGCGAGCACGTGCACGAAGTCCGGGCGCAGCTCGTCGAGCAGCCGCTTGTAGTGCGTGATCGCGATGACCCCGAGACCTGTCTCGTGCGTCGCCGCCTCGACCCGCCGACTGCACAACCGCAGAGCGTCGACATCGAGACCCGAATCGAGTTCGTCGAGGATGGCGAACTTGGGCTGGAGCACCGACATCTGCAGGGTCTCGTTGCGCTTCTTCTCGCCGCCGGAAAAGTCGACGTTGAGCGACCGGTCGAGAAATCGCGTATCGAAATCGATGCGCGCTGCCTCGGCTTCGAGCCGCGCACGCATGCCAACTGGCGCGTGCCCGGCCGCGACCAGAGCTTCGGAGAGCATCTCCTCGATCGACACGCCGGGCACCTCGGTCGGGTACTGCATCGCGAGGAACAGCCCCGCATGGGCACGTTCGTGCGGGGCGAGTGCCAGCAGGTCGACGCCGTCGAGCGTCACCGACCCTCCGGTGATCTCATACCCGGGCTTGCCCATGAGCACGTGCGACAGCGTGGACTTTCCCGCGCCGTTCGGACCCATGATCGCGTGAACCTCGCCCGAACGGACCACGAGATCGAGTCCGCGCAGAATGGGCTTCGTACCAACCGAGGCGAACAGACCCGCTATGACCAACTCGCTCACGGTGCACCTGTTGGATTCTGGTCGTGTGCGAGACCCGTCGTCGTGGGGCTCACGGCAGCACCACCTTCACCTGATCGTCCTCGATCACGACGTCGTATACGGGCGTCGCCCGAGTTGCCGGCAAGGTGAGCGCCTCGCCGTCGGCAAGGCTGAACAATGCGCCGTGCTTCCAGCATTCGATGGTGCGTTCGGCGCAGTCGACCTCGCCGTCGGACAACAA
>JANMVY010000311.1:0-4446 GCA_031393535.1 Actinomycetes bacterium
GCGAGTTCTACGGCACCGCGGGCGCGGGGCACATCCGGATCGCCGTGGTGCAGCCCGACGCCAAGATGGACCTCGTCGAGCAGCGTGTCGGTCGCTGACGTCGCGTCGTCGTAGCCCGCCCGACCATGCGCCGGTAGCCCGCGACCATGCGCCGGTAGCCTGCTGGTCATGGCCGACCGGCGACTCGTCAAACCTTCCACGGACCTCGTTGCGCTGACCGCCGCGCTCGTCGACATTCCGTCGCTGAGCCACCATGAGCAAGCAATCGTGGAGTGGTTCGAACGTGAGCTCCGCGCGGTGCCGTGGCTCGCGACGGTGCGCATCGGCGACAACCTCGTGGCGCGTACCGATCTCGGCCGCCGCTACCGCGTGATCCTCGGTGGTCACTCCGACACTGTTCCCGTGAACGGTGACAACGGGCGCGCCACGACCGATGGTTCCACGGTGTGGGGCGTCGGCTCGGCGGACATGAAGGGTGGGCTCGCAGTGATGCTCGAGCTCGCCCGCACGATCGCGGCGCCGGTGGTCGATGTCACCTATGTGATCTACGCGCGCGAAGAGGTCGCCCTCGTGCACTCGGGTCTCCGCGAGATCGAACGCGACCGACCCGACCTGCTCGTCGGTGACATCGCGATTCTCGGCGAGCCAACCGCGGCCGCGCTCGAGGCGGGGTGCCAGGGCACGATGCGATTGCGCCTCACCTTGGCGGGGGCACGCGCCCACACGGCGCGCGCGTGGATGGGCCACAACGCAATCCACCGTCTTGGCCGCGTGCTCGCGATTCTCGATTCGTACGAGCCGCGTCAACCGGTGATCGACGGATGTCGCTATCACGAGGGTCTCCAGGCGGTGTTCGTCGAAGGCGGAACCGCGGGCAACGTGGTGCCTGACCGCGCAGTGCTGACGATCAACCACCGTTTCGCTCCCGACCGCACGCCGGCCGAGGCCGAAGAACACGTACGCCACGTTCTCGGCTCCGCACTCGCGGTGGGTGACCTGCTCGAGGTGGTCGACATGGCGGTCGCGGCCAAACCCCATCTCACACATCCCCTGCTCGCCGCGTTCTGTGGTCGCAACGACCTGTCAGTACGGGCCAAGCTCGGTTGGACCGACGTGGCGTTCTTCGCCGCGCGTGGTGTGCCCGCGGCCAACTTCGGGCCGGGCGACGCAGAGATCAGCCATACTGCGGGCGAGTACGTCGAACGGGAGTTTCTCGAGTTCGCGTACCACGCGTTGTACGACCTGCTGACCGTCGGCGTGTGAAGTCAGCGGGAACATCGACGGCCCGTAGGCTGTTCGGCTGAACGACCGCTTCACCAAGGAGACTCCATGACCGCTGAGATCGGCACTGCAGCACCCGCGTTCACCCTCAAGGACCAGGCGGGGAACGATGTTTCGCTGCACGACTTCTCGGGCAAGTCAGCGGTGGCGCTGGTGTTCTACCCCTTCACCTTCACTGGCGTGTGCGAAGGCGAACTGTGTCAACTCCGTGACGACTACTCCGACTTCGCCGGGGCCGGTGTGCAGGTGCTCGCCGTGTCATGCGACAGCCGACATGCGCAGCGGGTGTGGGCCGAGCAGCAGGGATACACCTTCCCGGTGCTGTCGGACTTCTGGCCGCACGGCGCCGTTGCCAAGGCATACGGCGTGTTCAACGACGCGTTGGGCTGCGCGATACGGGCCACGTTCATCATCGACAAGGCCGGCGTGCTGGTCGACGAGTTCCGCACCGACTCGCTCGGCACCGCCCGCGAGGCCAGCCGCTATCGCGAGGCGTTCGCCAAGCTTGCGTGATCGTCCCGAACTCGAGCCCACGCCGCGTGGCCCTATCGGCGCACCCGATTGAGATCGGCGGGGTGAGTTCGCCCGAGGGGAACGCCGCGTGCTTCCCCTCGGGCTCCCTCACGGTTCGCGGGGGCCGGGTCGATGGTGGCCGGTCGATGGTGGCAGCATCAACCCAGCTTCCGCATGACCGTGACGACCTTGCCGTAGATGACCACGTCGTTCGGGTGAAACGCCATGGGCTCGAGTCGGGCGTTCGCCGGTAACAGGGTGACCGTGTTGCCCTTCTTCGTGTAGGTCTTGACGGTGGCTTCGTCGCCGGGGATGCCGGCGACGATGATCTCGCCGTTGTGCGCAGTGCGCTGCACCCGCGCGACCACGAAGTCGCCGTCGAGGATGCCCGCGTCGATCATGGAGTCGCCTCGCACGCGGAGCATGAACAAATCGCCTTCGCCTACGAGGTCGGCCGGCAGGGGCATGACCTCCTCGACGTTCTCCTGCGCGAGCACGCCGACGCCAGCCGCGACGTCGCCGACGAGGGGCACGAAGCGAACCGGTCGCCGCTCGGCGACCGCATCGGTGGTGGGGTCGTAGTGCACCTCCATGGCGCGCGGCTTGACCGGATCGCGGCGGAGGTAGCCGAGGTCGGTGAGCGAGTTGAGGTGGGCGTGAACCGTCGACGGTGACGTGAGACCCACGGCTTCGCCGATCTCACGCACCGATGGGGGAAAGCCGCGAGACCGCAGTTGCTCGTCGATGAACTCGAGGATCTGGCGTTGCCGGACGGTGAGGGTGTCGCGGGCCATGGGGCCACCTTTCGGGACGAGGCGCTGGGGAATTGCCGGCGGCGACCGTGTGCGGGGAAATGTGTGGGGCACGGTTGACACCGAACGTGCGTTCGGGTTGACTGGTTGACGAACACCCGTTCGACGAACATGTATTCGTAGAACGGAGCACCCGCTCCGCACACATGTTCGTCGAACAGGCGATCGGCGTCAAGCATCCTCAGCCAAATGAAGTGGGCATCGACAGATGGTGCGTACTCGCAGCCATCACCGTCGCACTGTCACACCCCCCGCGGAGAATCACCTCATGCACACCATCACCGCTCCATCGCCCCGGCCGGCCACTCGTCCATCTCGCCGTCCCAGCCCGCGCCCGGCTCCGCGGCGGGCGTGTGCCGCCGCCCCGACCGGGCGCCCCGCACCGGCCCCGGCGCGTCGGGTGACCGGCGCGACCATCACCGGTCGCCGCCGCCGCACGGTGGCCATCGCGACTGCCGTGGCGGTCGGGCTCTCCGCACTCGGGGTGGGCTTGCGGGTCGCCCACGCCTCGGCCGAGCTCGAGGGGCCTGCGCCCGCGCTCGATGTCTACGTCGTGCAGCCGGGCGACACGCTGTGGACCATCGCCGGTCACCTCGCACCCGCGGTCGGCACCGCTCGGGCCGTGGCGGCCCTCAGCGACTCGGCCGGCGGCGAGTCGCTGGTGCCCGGTCAGCGCATCATCGTCCCCGAACGACTGCGTCGAGGGCGAGCCTCATGACCTGGCGCCCATCTCGTCGAGGCGGTCGGGCGACGGGCGGTATCGCCTCGGTGTCAGCGGCGCACGTAGCGGAGCAGCAACATCTCGTCCTCCTCAAGCACCCGTACGAGTCGGTAGCGGCGGTCGATGGGCGGGGTGGTTGCATCGGTCACCCGCGATGCATCGCCCCCTACCACCATCGGCGACATCGTGAGGCACAACTCGTCGAGCACATCGGCCACCGCGAGTTGCCCGATGAGGGTGGGCCCGCCCTCGGAGAGCACCACGCGGGCGCCCAGGCCTCCGAGCGCGGCGAGGGCGTCGCGCACGTCGATACGAGGCCCGGGGAAACGCAGAACGGTCGTCCGGGCCTCGGCGTGGCGTACCCGGCCCGCCGGTGCGGCCTCGGTGGTCAACACGATCGGGGGTTCAGGCGCGGTGAACAGCTCACCGTCGAGATCGAGATCGAGGTGACGCGTCAATATGGCGAGCCGCGGCCGATCCGCCTGTCCCCGTGTCGCCCGGGCCGCCCCGATCGCCGGTGTGGTGGTGATCGGGTGGTAGTTCTCCGATCGGGCGGTACCTGCGGCCACGAGGATCACGTCGGCCACGGCGCGGATGGCCCGGAACGTCGCACGATCAGCCGGGCCGCCGAGTCCACCCGACACGCCGTCCACATGGGTCGCACCGTCGAGGCTCGCGATCATGTTGGCGAGGAGCCACGGACGATCGCGGTGCGGTGTGCGGTCATCGTCGGCGTAGACCGAGAACACCTCGACATCATCGATGGGTGTGGGGAACAACTGGCGCATGTTCGTGAAACGTAGTGGGTGCGCATCGACGCGACTGGCACATGGGCCCGACAGCGGGAGTGTGGGCGAAACGGGCTACATGAACGCGCTCGGTGATGATCCGCAGGCATGTGGATGAACTCGCCCATAATCCACCGGAAATTCACAGGAGTTGCGTCTTTTGCTCCACAGGCACGCCCGCGTAAGGTGCCCCCCGCACGAGTCGTGGCCGCGCGTTCGGATGGTGGCTGACGTCGTAACTCTCGGTGGGTCAGACGGCTCCTTGGGGGGTGGTTCCTTCGTCAGGAGGCACCGCACCGCGAACCTGCGTGAGCAGGGGAGCGGCCCGTAC
>JANMVY010000701.1:0-1866 GCA_031393535.1 Actinomycetes bacterium
GTGCGGGTGCGGGTGCGGGTGCGGGTGCGGGTGCACCGTGCTGACGGCGAGGTTCGAGGGATACTCCCCTTCCGATGCATTGTACACGTGTTCGCACAGATGCGGCAAAATACGGGAATTATGAAACACGAAGTACGGATCTTGTATAAATCTCAGCGCGATCCGCTCCCACCTGGCCTTGACGGTTTGCCGCCGGCGGTGAAGGCCCGAAACGCGGTGACGAAAGGATGAACACCGCGACCGCGCCGACGTAGGTGAGGGCGTCGTCTGGCGATTCGGCGGTGATGAAGCTCTCGATGCCCTTGACAGCCATGAACACGACTGCCTCCAACACGGAGACGACGATCAGTTCGTCACGCCACTTCCCGTTGAGGGGGCGTCCGCGGGCACGGGCGTGTTCAGGGTCGGTCGCCATTTGCACAGTATAGAAGTATAATTCGGGTATTAAAGTTCTTGACTCTATGTTCCTTGGTATGGTAGAACAGTCGTTGGAGGGGAGTACCCCAAGCAAAGCGGTGGTGTCGTCAACACGAGTGGTCCATGCCACTCCGGCCCATCCGCCCGTCTCTGACGGGTACGGAGAGACCTCCTGTTCGATAGGCGCCGTTTGCGCCGCGGCAGGAGTGTTGTCCCGTGATGCGAAATTCGTTCAAGACCTTCGTCCTTCTCGCCAGCCTCGGCGGGCTTCTGGTGCTGTTCGGGTCGCTGGTCGGCGGCCCCACCGGCATGGTGATCGGGCTGCTGTTCGGCTTGGTGCTCGTCGGCTCCAGCTACTGGTTCTCGGATCGCTTGGCGGTGCGGTCGGCTCGGGCCGTGCCGGTCGCCGAAGGCGAACTCGGTTGGTTGCGTCTCGAGCTCGTGACGCTGGCCGAGCGGGCGGGCATGCAGCCGCCTCGGTTGTTCGTGTCGCCTGATGCGCAGCCGAACGCGTTCGCCACTGGTCGCAACGAGCGGAATGCGGTGGTGTGCGTGACGCGGGGGCTGCTCGAGCGGCTGGATCGTGGCGAGGTCCGCGGGGTGGTGGCGCATGAGATCGCACACATCCGTCATCGTGACATCCTGATCGGATCAGTGGCGGCTGCGGTGGCGACGGGTATCTCCGCGATTGCGAACATGGCGATGTTCGTCGGGATGTTTGGTGGCGGCGATGACGATGACCGACCGAACCCGGCAGCGTTGTTGCTGCTGGCGATTGTGGCACCGATCGCGGCGACGGTCCTGCAGATGGCGCTGTCGCGATCACGGGAGTACGAAGCCGATCGACTCGGAGCGGAACTGGCGGGCGATGCGAGGCCGCTGGCGAGTGCCCTGACGAAGATCGAGGCGATGGCCCGTCACCAGCCGATGCCGGTAAACCCCGCGCAGGCAACCGCCTATATCGTGAATCCACTGACCGGCCGTCAGGTGAAGTTCGCCCGGTTGTTCCTGACGCACCCGCCGACCGAGGAACGTGTCGCTCGACTGCTCGACATGCCGGTTGGGGTCATGCGATGAGCAGGCCGATGACAACGATGTCGAAGAAGGTCGTTGACATGGCCAACAGAACGAGCGAGGCCGCTTCGACGTCCCCTCGCGGTGCTCGACAGTCGACAACTGCCGAGCACCGCAGTGCCGGCAATGTCGTGCCCGCCGACCTACGACTCGTCGAGACGGCAGGACTACGCGTGCAGGAACCGGCGCTCACCGGCGACTCCGAACCGGTCGACAAGCACTGCGACCCGATTCCCGTCGACGACCTCCCCCTCGGAGACCGACGGAACATGGCCCGCTCCGGGACGCAGGTCACCTACGGCCGCGGACGCGGCGTTGCGCTCGGCGCCGGCGACCTCGCTTTCTGCATCGGAGTCGGCGCGGCGTTGCTCGCGG
>JANMVY010000703.1:0-11629 GCA_031393535.1 Actinomycetes bacterium
TTTCTTTGGGCGGGTGTCGAGGACGGCTTCGCGTTCGATCCGCCACCGTTCCCGCAGCGTCGGATCACGCTGCATCGTGTCCACAAAGCGCGCGGTCTTGATGTCAACGCGGCGCGCGATGTCATCCGACCTGGCGGAGAACTCGGCGAGCACGACGTTGTCGATGCCGGCGATCTCCGCGATCGCGTTGACCGGTTCATGCCATGACACGCCGAGGCGTGAGGTGAGTTCGGCACGCAGCCCGGCGTGATAGATCGCGGAGAGGGTGCGTTGGTCGATCTTCAACGACCGGGCATCGAGCGCGAGCCATCGGCCGTCATCGCTCAGCACGCGGTTGGCGATCACGACATGTGAATGCAGCTGCGGATCGAGAGCTCGGCTTGTGTGTTGACGAAACACCGCCGCGACGATCCCCTCTGCGTCAACGACGCCGACCTGTCCGCCGATGCGGTAGCGCGTGTGCGCTCGGGTTTCGATCCAGCCGATCATCGCCGCGACCGCGGTGTCGTGCGCGGCGACAACTTCGTTGCGGGTGTGCTCGTTGCCGAGCGCCCATAGCAGCGAGACAGACTTTGGTGCCGACGCCGTGACATCGAACCCGCGCACTGACTTCTCCGTGTAGGTGCGACCGAGATCGCGACCGGTCGCCGGATCGACCCCGGCCATCACCGCGAGAAACGCGGCGTCATCAACACGGCGTGCGTTGCGGATCGCGTCGAGGTTCTCGTTGAGGTTGGCAGGCGTGCTCATCGGACCGTTGAGGCCGTCAACGTCACCGACAGCGTGCGACTGCGAGGCGGTGACGCCGAGGGCCGCGGCGCCTCGGCCGTGCCACACCCCAGATGGTTCGCCTTCGGCGTCGAGGTAGTAGTTCGGGAGCTTGTCGACGTAGTAGGCGCCCGCGTTGACACCCTTGAGCGTGGTCACGCGAACCGTCACAGGCACCTCACACCGGCGGGTGTGCACCCGTCTGCCATCATTGACACGCTGCGGGATATGACAAGCGAACGAGACCGCGCAGTAGCGCGGACGCAGGCACGTCGAGCAGCACGCGCGCGGCGTGAAGCGCGGGGTCGAGGTCGCATCGCGACGCAGTCATCGCAGCACGGCGTCTTCGCGGTCGAGTGCGCCGTCGAGCATGCGTTCCAATACGACGCGGCTGATCACCACACGCCGGCCGAGGGTCAGCGACGGGATCTCGCCGCGGCGCACGCACGCATACGCCGTCGTCCTGCTGATGCCCAACAGCGCTGCGGCTTCGGTCACCGTGTACGTCAAACGATCCATCCGATTGTCTCCTTTGGGTGCGACGCGGGTGTCGCGTCTGGGAAAGGCGCGTGCGGAACGCCGCGCGCGACGAGGAATGTCGCGTTCAGGTCTGAACGCGGACCTGAACAGTCACGCGGCGCGGTGCTGTTCAGGCCTGAACACGCAGCCGCGCGGTCCGTTGCGGTGCGGCGTGGTGTGTCGTGTCGCGTTGACGACGATGGTCGCTCGCATGTCGGATTGCGGTTCGTGTCCCCGACGGCATCACGGCCGCGAGCGCTATCACGTCGGGTTGGTTGTCGCCGCCGTCGTACACGATCGCGAACGGCGCGTTGGATTCGGCGACGACGTGGTATGGGCGGGTCAAGACCAACGATCAGTGGGGGTCGATCACCACACCCACGAGCGGGTTCACGTTGCGGCGCCGGTTGCCCGATCACCGATCGAACTCACCAACCCCGCCCGCCTCACCGTGCCGGTGACGGTCATCTGCACCAGCCTCCCCTCCGCAACGCTTACCGCCATGATTGAGACAGGCCACATCCCGAGCGAGCTCCTGTCGGTTCGAGACGTCCGCTACATCGACCTACCCACCGGGCACTGGCCGATGTTCTCCCGACCCAAGGACCTCACCAACCTCTTCCTCGCAGAAGTCACCCAGACCGGACCCTCCGAAAGCCGCCGCCCGTGCCGTCTCCCGCCCAGTGCCGTCCGTGACATAGCGCGGGTCTGGCATGATTGAACGGTGAGCGACCCGATCATCGCGTTGGTCGCTGCGGCGCTCGCGTGCGGTGTTGGCGTGGCCACCCGTAAACGTGTTGATCGTGCGGCGCCAAGGGCGCACGCGATGGCAACGATCGCGATCGGTGTTGTCGCATGTGTCGGCGCGGCGATGCTGCACAGCGAGGCCACCGGGTCGGCCGGCGCCGACCTGGTCTGGCGCGTGATCTTCACCGCGGTAGCGGTGTGGGGCGGCGCGGTGGCCGGAGCGCGGCTGTGCGCAGTCGTGGCGGTGGTGTGCGTGGTCGGGCTGGCGGTCGCGTCGTCGCCGCTGCTGTCGTTGGGGGCAGTCGGGGCCGGGCTGTTCGTGTCGTCGTGGCTGCCGCGTCCGGCGAACATGTTTCTCTCCGCCCGCGACGCTGCGGCGGCAGCGTGTGTCGCTCTGTTCGCGCTCGACCTGCATGGCGTCGGGGGTACTGGGCGTGAGTCGGCGCTGGCCGCGCTCGTCATGATGCCCCTGCTGGCCGGCATCTGGCTGGCGCTCGACCGCGCCGGTCGCGTCCGTGTGGTCGTCGTCTGTGGGGCAACGGTGCTGGTGCTGGCCGGCGTCACGTTTGCGGCCGGGCTGACTGCGTTCGGTACTCGATCGCAGTTGGAGGGCGGCGTCGAGGACACACGTGCCGCGCTGCGCGCCGCGAAGGATCCGTCACAACGCGACGTGGCGCTCGAGCGCTTCAACGCCGCTCACGCGAAGCTCGTGCGGGCCGAGGACAAGCTCGATTCGTGGTGGGTGCGCGCCGGCGAGGTGGTTCCCGTCACCGGGCGAAACCTCGAGGTGGCCCGCACGCTCGTCTCAACTGGCGCCGACCTCACCGGCACCGCCGCCGCGACCGCACAGGTGGTCGACCCCGATGCGATGCGCCCGAAGAACGGCCGCATGGACCTGGCCGAGTTGAAGACGGTCGGTGACGCGCTCGACGAAGCGAGCGTCGCGATCAACGCCGCAGTTACGCGCGTGCGCGACACACGTTCGCCGTGGTTGCCCGAGGTGCTGCGCACCAAGCGCGACGAGTTCGCGACCGAGATCGACAACGCTGCCGTGCCCGCGGCGAACGCGGCCGATGGCATCCGCACGGCGTATGACCTGCTGGGCGGGAACGGACGTCGCGAGATCTTGGTGCTGCTCATGACGAACTCGGAGAGCCGCGCCGTGGGCGGTTGGCCCGGCTCCTACGCCCAGTTCGAGGCCAACAACGGCGCCATTCGTCTCGTGAACGTGGGCCGCACCGCGAACGATCTCGTGGCACCGAGCCCCATGACGCTCGACATCTCCCAAGAGTTCCGCGACCGCTACTCGTTCGAGGACCTCACCTCGGATGTACGCGGCTTGTTGTTCACCCCTGACTTCCCAACGTCGGGTCGCCTCATCGCGCAGGCCTACGAACAGATCACGCACACCCCCGTCGACTCGGTCATCGGCCTCGACGCCTACGGCTTCGCTGCACTGTTGCGCATCACCGGGCCGATGACCGTCGCGGGATGGCCAGTGCCGCTCACCGCCGACAACGCGGCACAGGTGCTGTTGTTCGATCAGTACGTGAAGCTCGGCGATGACCGCGACGCATTCCAGAACGCCGCCACAAGCACGGTGTTCGAACGCCTCACCACGAACCTTCAAAGCGATGTGCGAACGATGCGCGACGCGCTCGGTGCCGCGTTCGCCGAACGCCGGATCACGTTCTTCAGCAAGAACCCGACCCAAGAAGCGTTCCTGACACGCGTCGGCGTCGCAGGCGCGGTGCCCGAAGTGCGCGGCGACTACGCGGGGCTGGTCACCCAGAACCAAGTAGGCAACAAGATCGACTGGTTCCTCCGGCGTGACGTCGACTACGCCGTGCAGTACGACCCGACGAGCGGGTTGGTGAAGGCCAAGGCCACGATCACGTTGCGCAACCTCGCGCCTTCGACCGGACTTCCGCCACTCATCATCGGCAACATCGAAGGCACCCGCACCGAACCGGGGCTCAATCGCACGTGGTTCAACTGGTACACGCCGCTCGGCCTCGTCAACGCAACGCTCGATGGTGAGCCGCTCACGCTGTACCAACAGGACGAGCTCGGCCGAAACGTCTTTTGGGCCGACCTCGAGATCCCGGCCGGGCAGACGCGCACCGTGGTACTCGAGCTCACGGGTCTTCTCCGGCCGGGAAGCGGCTATCTGCTCGACGTGGCCCGTCAACCAACCGTGGGAACCGACCGGCTGGCCGTGCACGTGAACCTGCCTTCCGGCTGGAACGTGGCACAGGCGACCGCGCCGCTCGTCGTCACCGGATCACAGGCCGATGGAAGCCTTGATCAGGCAAAACCCCTGGTTATCGAGGTGACCGGACGTCGAGGAGGCTGAAGTCGGCCGCCGTGCACCTAGGGGGTATCGGCAGGGCCGATCACGGCTCGGGCCTTACAAGTGTGCGACATGCCCGTCATACTGACTACTGTGCCGCGCCGTCTGCTCGCCCTCTTTGGTGTCGTCGTAGCGGCGCTCGGCGTCCTCACCGTGGTTCCGGCCGCGGGTGCCCTCGGTACTGGCTCCGGCGTGAACGCCGCCGTCAGCAATCCGTGCCCCGACGGTTTCAAGAGCGTGGTCGCGAAGAAGAACACCGGGTTCGTATCAGTCGACGACGGCATCGCCCGGGGTTGTGCACGCTGGGACACGCCCGCCGGATGGGAAGCCTCCTCCCCCTACGCCGACGGATCCGATGCGGTGTTCGTGGCGAATCAGTCCTTCCGGTCCCATCGCCCCCACGATGATCGACGCGACGGCGATCATGAAGATGGTTGTCACCGCCACCACGGCTCCAAACCGAAGCCCAAGAAGTACGAAGACGACGACAAAGATGACCGCGGCGAACATCGCGAAGCAGTCGTCGGCGACAAGAACATCAAGCCCGCGACGAAGAACAACGCTCCGACGTCGGTCAAGTACGGCAAGGACAAGTAGGCGTCTTGTCCGACCGCGTCGGTCCTTTCGGCTCGCGCCGAGCACTATGAGTCACCTCCGATCTGAAGCCCGGGCAGTGTGGTCGGTGCTCGCCGATGGTCCGGTAGCGCTGGGGCGACGCTTGGTGAAAGAGCCGTTCGTGCTCGCGGCGGCGCATCGCATCGACGCGCGGCCGAAGTGCGAGCTCGCAGATCTCGTCGCGCCCGCGACCTACCCGGTGACGCTGGCACCGCGCACAGGCCGCCATGCGTGGAGCCTCGGGGCGGCCGAGCAGCTGGTGATCGAGATGCTCATCGCCGACCGCTCTATGCGCACCGCGTTCGAGATCGGCACGTTCAACGGCGGAACCACGGCGGTGATCGCCGAAGCGCTCCCCGCCGATGGCGCGGTCGTAACCCTCGATCTTCCCGACGCGCAGTTCAGCGCCACGCAGGGCCCTTCGAGCTTCACTGCAGCCGATGTGGGTGCGGTGCATCGTGCGAGTCGTGCTGCGTCGAAGGTGACGCAGCTGCGCGAGGACTCGTTGGCATTCGATCCGACTCCGTGGGACGGGTGGGCCGATCTCGTGCTCGTCGACGGCGCGCACGACTATGAGCACGGCTTCCAGGACACGCTTACCGCGCTGCGGCTTGTGCGCTCCGGCGGGATGGTGCTGTGGGACGATTTCGATCCGTACTGGCACGGCCTGGTGCACGGCGTGCTCGACGCGGCAGAGGGTTGGACGACAGCAAAATTGGTCGGCACTTCGCTACTTGTGCTCGACCAGGTGACGAAGTAGAGCGTTGGGGGCCGGTGAGGAACGCTCGTAGGACGGCGTCGCGCGTCCACGCTTCGTGGACGCCGCTCTGAGCATTCGCGGCTTCGTCCCGAGCTGTCAGCTTTCGTGTCGGACGTAGAACGCGCTGCGAGACTGCATATCGATGATCAACAAGCAGACTGCGAAGCAACTGACGCGGCGGATTTTCGGCGAGCCCTACGTCGGGAAGCGCCTCAAACAGCGTTCGCTATCCCGGGTCCTGGCCGATCTGGCGCTCGCGCCGCACATGATCCTCGACGCCGGGTGCGAAGACGCGACATTCACCTACTGGCTCGCGGACCGGTATCCAAGAGCGGTGGTCACCGGCATCGATGTTGACGCCGCGGCGCTCGCCGCGTGCATGGCCGCTCGGCCTTCGAAGTACGCCGAACGAGTCCGATTCGAGACGTCTTTGTTTGCTGACTTGACGCCTCAGAGCTTCGATCTCGTTGCCGCGTTCGACGTCCTTGAGCACATCGAAGACGACCGGGCCGCCGTGGCCCAGCTGTTCGCCGCAACCCGACCGGGCGGTCGCCTGCTCGTACACGTTCCGCGCGATCGTTGGCGACACGCCGACGGGCGCATCGAGATCGTTCCCGACAACGAGGCCTGGCGAATCAACGAGGGTCACGTTCGCATGGGCTATTCGCCCGAGTCGCTGTGTCAGATATTGACCAACGCCGGGTTCGAGATCGAGTCGGTCGACTGCTGGCTCCGTCGCTGGGGTGTCGCGGCCTTCTCGTTCTACGAGCGCGTCGAACGAGTGGTTCCCGCTCGGCTCCTCAGCCTGCCAGTCACAGATCTAGCGGAGGCCGTCGATCAACGACGCCCCGTCGATGAGGGCAACACCGTGTTCGTGGTCGCTCGGCGACCGTCTGCACCCGCCACATAGACAGGACACGGCTTGCAAAAAACAAGGTCAACCAGCGGGGATAACACGAGCGAGCGATGCACCATTCGGATCGTCAGCCGGCTCGTTCGAAGACGCGAGTGCCATGCCCACCAGAATCCAGGGAACGGCCATGGTGCCAGCCACCCAGAAGATGTCGAATGCGGAACTCGCAAGTTTGAGTACCAGAACCCAGAAGGCGAGCGCTCCGAGTGGCCCGCGTAGCCGACGAGCCTCCTTGAGGCCCACGATGAGCAGAACCAGCGTTCCTGCAAGGCCAATGAGTCCCGTTTCGGCGAGCGCTGCAACCACCAGGTTGTGCGGTTCTCCATCGCTGACAATCGACGAATTACGGAAGTACCGCACGCCGACGCCTACCAGCGGATCGGTCCTCCACAGCCGGAGGGCATCGTCGTACGTGCTGATACGCGAATTGACTGGATTGAACTTCGAATTGCGGTCCTGCGACTGGCTCAGAGCGCTGAGCGAGAGGTACACCATACCTATCAGCAGCGTGCAGCCAAGGACCGCGCCTAGCGAAAGTCGGAGGCGCTTGGTGCGGAACGCGTTGCCGACGAGGACGAGCGTGAGCGCGATCGACGCTCCGCGTGACTGGCACATCAGCATTCCGACGAAGAGCGTGCTGAGCGCCGTCAAACGAACCGGCCGCGCGAGTTCCACTTCACGTGGTGTGAATAACAAGACCACGATGGCCACGCCAATGAGCATGGCGGCCGGGTTCTTCTGGATACCAAAGGGGTAGGCGGGGGCTGGGAGACCGTGCAACTTCGGCTTGGACAGCGAGTCGAAAACCGCGCCGAGCGCAAACGCACACGCCACAGCGACATAGCCGCGAAGCGCGCGTTGCCGGAGCCCGAGGATGCTCAACGCAATCCCCAGGGCGAGTGATCCGCCCACCAGCACCGTGCGATGCGCTAGCTCGAGAATCGCTCGCGTTGCGGGATGCGCGGCCACCGCTACGCCGACGATCACGAGGTACGCGAGCAGTGCGGTGAAGACACGCTTCTCACGGGCGAAGCGCAGCTGAAGGTAGGGCAGCATGGCCACGGCGGCCACCACCAACATCACGTCGGCGATGCTCATGTTCAGCGAGGCTCCGCCGACGCGCCACGACGCAAACGCGCACGCCAGGCCAAGCGGCGCAACCAGCCGCGGCGCGGCGAGTACGAACGCGCCTCCGGCGATCACGGCACCGACCACGATCCAGGATGTCTGCGTTGCGATCAGCAACCCGGCGACGAGTTGGACCAGAAGTACGCTGGCAATCCCTAGGGGGTTTCCGACCTTCGTCGTAGATGCCAAGTGACCTCTTTCGACATCGGCGGCGTTCGGTAGTGTTGCCCAAGAATGCCACACGACGACGGTGCCGCGACAGCCTCGACCCGCCGTCTCGACGTCGTTCATGTCGTGTCCTCGGCCACGTTCGCGGGTGTTGAGCGTTACGTCATCGATACTGCCACCGAGCTCGCGGCACGCGGCCACCGGGCGCGCATCGTCGGCGACGCTGCGTTGTTCACACCACATCTCGGCGACTCGCCCGTCGAGCTCGTGTCTGCCGTGGGGGCAGCACAGGTCGCGCGCGCGCTCACCCGTGTTCGCGACGCCGATCTGCTGCACGTTCACATGACCGCCGCCGAGCTTGCCGCGGTCGCCGCATGGCCGGTGAACCACGCACCAGCGATCGCGACGCGTCACTTCGCACAAGTGCGCGGCAGCTCGGCCCCGGTGCGCATGCTCGCCCCGGTGATACGGAAGCGACTCGCACGTCAGCTGTCGATCAGCCAGTTCGTCGCCTCGACGATCAGCGAACCGTCGACCGTTCTCTACAACGGCGTGCGCTCGACGCCCGCGGTGGTAGCCGAGGGCCGCGTGGTGCTCGTGGCGCAGCGACTGGAGCGGGAAAAGCGCACGATCGACGTGCTACTCGCGTGGGAGCGCGCTCGGCTCGCCGAACGGGGTTGGGAGTTGTGGATCGCCGGCGATGGCCAGCAGCGCGACCAGCTGGAGCGCCACGCGCGCGACGCGGGCCTCGCGTCAGTGCGGTTCCTCGGCCGACGCAGCGATCTTCCGGAGCTGCGTTCGCAGTGCGGCATGCAACTGGCTACGGCCGACGCAGAACCGTTCGGCCTCAGCGTCGTGGAAGCAATGGCTGCTGGTCTTCCGGTCGTGGCGGCCGATGGCGGGGCACATCGCGAAACGGTCGGTGCGTGCGACGCGTCATTGCTCTATCCGCTCGACGACCTGGACGCGTGCGCGGCGATCATGCGCCGCCTGGCGGCGAGCACCGAAGAACGGGTGGCGGTTGGTGCGCGTTTGCGCTCGTACCAACAACAGCACTTCTCCTTGGACAGCCACATCGACGCGCTCGAGGCCGTCTACGCCGAGGTCGCGCGATGAACCTCGATGTCGTGATCGTCACCTACCAATCGGCACCTCATCTCGAAGCGGCTGTGCGTTCGTTGCCGCGCGATGTGAGGGTGATCGTCATTGACAATGCGTCCGCCGACGGCTCGGCCGATCTCGCCCAACGCCTCGGATGCACCGTGATCCGCAACGACATCAACACAGGCTTCGGGCGTGCCGTGAACCGCGCCGTGCGCGATGCAGTGACCGCTCCACGCATGCTCCTGCTCAACCCCGATGCATCCATCGCTCCTGAGAGTCTCTCTCGCCTCGCGGACGCACTCGATCGACCCGGCGTGAGAGCGGCCGGTCCGCGTCTGCGCGACGAGGACGGTCACGACCAACGGCCATGGTGGGCGTTCCCATCACCGCGGCAAGCATGGACCGAGGCAGTCGGCCTGCACCTGCGATACCCGCCCGATATCGCGCAAAGCGCGGACATACCTTTCGTGGTCGGCGCCTGCCTCCTGCTCGATGTCGCGGCCTTCCGAGCGGTGGGTGGATTCGACGAGAGGTATTGGCTTTACGGCGAAGAGGCCGACCTCTGCCGTCGCTTGACCGACGCTGGCGGGACGGTGCGCTATGTGGCCGAGGCCGTCGCCCACCACATAGGCGGCGCCAGCGGCGAGAGCGGCAGCGAGCTCGTGAGCGAGCATTTCGGTCGCGGTGCGGATCGGTTTGTGCTCACCCATCACGGGCCCGCGGCGCTGGTGAGCTTCCGCGTCGCGAACCTGGTGGGCACTTGTGTGCGACTGCCCTTTCTGCCAAAAGACGATCCGCGTGCGGTCACCCGTCGCTTCATCGCTCGGCGTCTCGTGCACGCGCTCTCGCACCATCCGACGCGCGTATCGGAACCCGATCGTTCCGTGGCCGTGCCGAGCCTCGTGGTGCTGTCGCTCGAACAATGGGACGACGTCTGGCGACGCAACCAGTTCCTCGTGCGCGAGCTCACCGTGCGCGACCCCCAGCTCCGCGTGCTGTTCGTCGAACCAGCACCGGATCTGCTCCTCGAGACCAAGCGCAAGCGGCGTATTCCGATCGCGATGTTGCGCGGCCGTGGCCGTCTGCGTGCCGTGCCTGAGAACCCACAGGTTCTGCGTTACCAGCCTCTCAAGACGCTCCCTCGGGTACTCGGGAGATGGTCGGACGTGTTGCTGCGCCGCCAGATCGAGCGGGCCGTCGCGCGCGCCGAATTGCACGATCCGGTGTTGTGGATCAACGACGTCGATCTCACCGAGGTGGCCCTGCGCCACACCGGGGCGGTGGTGTACGACGTCACCGACGACTGGCTGCTCGCCCGCGTTCCCGAGCGCGTGCGGCGTCGCCGGGCCGCGAAGGAACGCCGACTACTCGACGGTGCCGACGCCGTCGTGGTCTGCTCCGAGACGCTCGCCCGATCCAAGGGCGCGCGTCGCCGCGTCGAACTGATCCCCAACGCGGTCGACGCCGCGTTCTTCACCGAACCGCGAGCACGGCCGGCTGACCTACCTGCGGGGCCGGTGGCCGTGTATGTGGGCACCGTGCACACCGATCGCGTCGATATCGATCTGCTCACGAAATGCGCCGAGCAGCTGCCAACTGTGGCTTTCGTGCTCGTCGGGCCTGACCATCTCGACGACGATGCGCACGCTCGTGTCGACGAGTTGGCGAATATCCACCGCCTCGGAGCGCGTCCCTACGGTGACGTTCCCGCCTATCTCCAGCACGCCGATGTCGTGATCGTGCCGCACGTGGTCACGCCGTTCACCGAGAGCCTCGACCCGATCAAGGCCTACGAGTGCTTGGCAGTCGGTCGGCCGACGCTCGCGACGCCGGTCGCAGGCTTTCGCGATCTCGGGCCACCGACCCAAGTCGTCGACGCGTCGGCGTTCCCCACGGCGCTCCTAGCCCTGCTGGCGACTCCCTCACCGAGCCGGCCCGTGGCGACACTGGCGTCGTGGGCGGATCGGGCCGAACACTTCGCGCGCGTTCTCGCCAAGGCTCGTAGGAACGCTGAGGCCATGCGATGACACTCGACGACGCGGCGGCGACCTTGCGCGTGCTGCGGGTGTATCACTCCGCGGTAGTCACGACCTGGCGCCAGCGCGAACGTGAACTGCTTGCGCTCGGCTGCGACGTGCGCACCGTGAGCGCTCGCATCTGGAACGAAGGCGGGCGCGCGGTCCGCCTTGCACCTGACGGCGACGAATTCGTAGTCGCGGCGCGCACTTGGGGCCATCACCCCTACCGATTCGTCTATGACCCGCGGCCGATCGTACGTGAGCTTCGAACTCGCCGCCTCGATGTGCTCGACGTGCACGAGGAACCGGCGAGTCTCGCGGCGCTCGAAGTGCGCGTGCTGGCGTGGTTGTTCCAGCGTCGCGTTCCGATCGTGTTCTACGGCGCGCAGAACATCTCGAAGCGGTTCCCGATTCCCTTCCGGTGGATCGAACGCGGATCGCTGCGCCGCGCCGCTGGCGCGCATGTATGCAACCGCGAGGCCGGCGAGATCTTCGCCCGTAAAGGTCTGCGCGGCGATCTCGCCACGATCGGCCTC
>JANMVY010000326.1:0-1591 GCA_031393535.1 Actinomycetes bacterium
GCGCGGCGGTGGGCGGCGGTCGGACATGACGTCACGCTCCTGTGCGCCGCGGTCGACGGCGAGGAAGCGGTCGACATGCGCGCCGGCTACCGCATCATCCGCGGCGGCGGGCGGCTCGGTGTGTACGCCGCCGCGCGGACGTTCCTTCGGGCCCACCATGCAGCGTTCGACGTGGTCATCGACGAGATCAACACCCGCCCCTTCTTCGCCCACCATCACGCCGGCCGCACGCCTGTTGTCGCGCTCGCACATCAAGTCGCGCGTGAGGTGTGGTTCCACGAAGTGCCATTTCCAGTGGCACTGGTCGGGCGCTACGTGCTGGAGCCGCGCTGGCTTCGTATGTACGCAGATGTTCCCACGCTGACCGTCTCGACATCCTCCGCAGAATCTCTGCGCGCGTACGGTCTGCGAAACCTGGCGATCGTTTCGGAAGGCGTCGAGCTTCCCGTAGGGCTCGACCTTCCCGCGGCCAGGTCGGTCAGACCGGTACTCGCGTTCTGCGGCCGACTGGTGTCGGCCAAGCGGCCCGACCACGCGATCGCCGCGTTCGCCCGTGCGGCGGATCGGCTCGGCGGGGCGGAGTTGCACGTCATCGGAACCGGCCCCCTCGAAGCCAAGCTGCAGCGCTCGCTGCCGGCCGGTGTCGTGCTCCACGGGTCGGTCGGGCAACGCGAGAAGTTCGAGATCCTCGGTGCCGCCGACGCGCTGTTGTGCACGTCGAGACGGGAAGGCTGGGGACTGGTCGTAAGCGAGGCGGCCGCGGTCGGCACGCCGACGATCGGCTACGACATCGCGGGCTTGCGCGACTCGGTATCGGCGGCGCGCGGCATCATCGTCGAACCTCGGGTCGACGCGATGGCGGATGCGATCGCCGAGTGGGTGCCGAAGTTCCGCCGGTCGGCCCGCTCACCGATCCCCTTCGGCGGCGCGGCGAGCTGGGACCACGTCGCGGGTGAGGTGCTGGGTCACCTCGAACGGGCCGTCGCCGGCGCACACGCGGGTGCCAGACCACGTGTTGCCGGATCGAGGCCGCGTCGCTCGCTTAGGTCCGCGGGCAGAACCGTGCCGTTGCCATCGACCTCCACCGCGCTGGCCGCCACCGCACCGGCACCGACCGCCCGGCGACGGCCATGAGCGCAACGGCACCGCCGCTCACCGGGCGTGGCATAGCCGACTGGCCATCGCACTTCGGCGCGATTGGCGCGGGCTACGACGAGCGGGCCTTTGCCGGGTCTGCCCTCGCTGCCCTTGGTGACCGGGAACTGGCGATCGTGCTGGCCTCCGTCGGGGCCGGACGGGGCCGGCGGGTGCTCGACATCGGCGCCGGCACCGGTCGCTTCAGCGCCGCGCTCGTCGCCGCCGGCTGGCGGGTCACCGCGTTCGATGGATCGGCTGAGATGCTGCGCTGCGTTTCTGTACGGGTACCCGACGCAGAAGGGGTGCAGGGACGCCTTGGGGACCCACTCCCGTTCGCGGCCGGCCGGTTCGCGGCCGTCGTCGCCATGCGGGTGCTGAAGTACGTCTCGGACACGCCCTCCGCGCTGTCGGAGATCGCCCGGGTCGCGGAGCCGGGGCGCCGGTGGTGTTCGAT
>JANMVY010000720.1:0-1761 GCA_031393535.1 Actinomycetes bacterium
CGGCGACGGTGCTCATGAGCACCGCGATGATCTGGCGGGGGTTCCGTCTGCGCCGATCGGGGTACGTCGTCGATGTGGGCGCCGGGCTCTTGAGCGGTGCGCTCACCACCAGCGTCAGCACCGGCGGGCCGCCATTGGTACTCGCGATGCAGGCCCGCGGAATGGACCCGGACACGTTCCGGGGCACCATGTCCGCGGTGTCGTTGTACACAAGCGCGATCGCCTTGGCGCTCATCGGCTACTCGGGCCGCTTCACCCACGACGCGCTCGTCGCGTCGGTCGCGGGGTTGCCCGGCCTCGTGAGCGGCCTCGGCGTGGGAAAACTGCTGGTGCCCCGCGTCGACGCGGCGCGGTTTCGTCGAGTGGTGCTCGGTCTGCTCGTGATGGCGGCGTTCATCGCCGCGGGGTCGGTGGCCTGGGGGTGACCGCCGGTCGGCCACGACGCAATTGATGCCGCTGCGTTAGGGTCGCCCCGATGCGATCGCCGGCGACGTGGGACTACAAGCGCGTGGTCGCTGCGGCGTTCGTCGTCGGTGTCTTCATGGACGTCCTCGACGTCACGATCGTGAACGTCGCGCTGCCCACGATCGGCCGACGATTCGGGTCGAGCGACACCGGGCTCGAGTGGGTCGTGACCGCGTATCTGCTCAGCCTCGCAGTGTGGATCCCGGCGTCGGGCTGGTTCGGCGACCGCATCGGCACGAAGCGGGTTTTCCTCACTGCGCTCGCTGTGTTCACGCTGGGTTCGGCCATGTGTGGCCTCGCACAATCGATCGGCCAACTCATCGCGTTCCGCGTCGCCCAAGGTGTGGGCGGCGGGATGATGGTTCCCGTCGGCCAGTCGATGCTGTTCCGTGCGTTCCCGCCGGGCGAACGGGCGCGTGCGTCGGCCGTGCTGTCGATACCGAGTGTGTTGGGTCCTGCGCTCGGCCCGGTGCTCGGCGGCGTGATCACCACGCACGCGTCATGGCGGTGGATCTTCCTCATCAACATCCCGTTCGGGTTCGCGGCGTTCGCGTTCAGCGCCAAGTACCTGAAGGAGCATCGCGAGCCAACGACCGGCGAGTTCGACCGCGGCGGATTCATGCTCTCCGCGCTCGCGTTCGGCTCACTGCTCTTCGGTCTGGCCGAGGTGCCGCGCCGGGGGTGGCACGCGCCGATCTCGCTCGGTCCGGCGCTCGCCGGTCTTGTGCTGCTCGGTGTCCTGGTCGCGTACGAGACCTGGCATCCCGAGCCGATGTTGGCGTTCCGGCTCTTTCGTGACCGGATGTTTCGCGTGGGCAACGTGGTCGGCCTGTTCGGCATGGGCGCATTTGTGGGCAGCCTGTTTCTCCTGCCCTTGTACCTCCAACGTCTGCGCGGCCTTTCACCGCAGACGTCGGGTCTCACGACGTTCACGCAGGCCCTCGGATACATCGCCGTTTCGCGCACGGTCGGCAAGGTGTACCTGCGTGTCGGTCCGCGCCGCATGATCGTGGCCGGGCTCGTGTTGTCGGGCATCTTCAACCTCGCGTTCGTGAACCTGGGTGTCGAGACGAACCTGTGGTGGATCCGGCTCATCATGTTCGGTCGTGGGACGTGTCTGCCGATGCTGTTCATTCCGTTGCAGGCGTCGTCGTTCGCGAACATCAGCCCGCGCGACACCGGCCGTGGGTCGTCGCTCTTTTCGACCGCTCGCCAAGTCTCGTCCGCCCTCGGCGTGGCGGTGCTCGGCGCGATCCTCTTCACCGCGCTCAAGGCCAAGACCGCGACCGCGGTCGC
>JANMVY010000722.1:0-2824 GCA_031393535.1 Actinomycetes bacterium
GCAGCAAGTCGCAGCGGTGACGATTCCCACTTCGGCCGCTTGCTCCAAGCCGAGCATCGCCGCTGCGGGTTCGAGTGCGAACTCGGCGGTCGTCAGCCATGAGGGTGCGCGCCGCGGTCGGAGTCCACCACTCGATTGAGACGCCAGAAACCCGTGGCGTCAACCTCGGATCGCAATTGACATCGGATCGAAACCCCTTGCGCCTGTCGCGGCACCGCGACGTCGAACTCAAAGGCCAGTTGCCCGCGCAGCTCTTTCACGAGTCGTAGGCGAAGTTCCGCTCGCTTGCGTCATGCTCGTCCGCTCACCAGCGTGGCACCGCTCCCGTTGCAGGACGCGGTGCCCGCACTACCCAGTCACTCGGCTGCGTTCGTTCTGAGATTGCCGGAACTCCTCGGCGAGGGGCTCGTCGGTGAACTCGAGCAGGTGGCCGTCGAGCTCGGCAAGGGCGGTCCGGACCTCGGTGGGCGTGACGTAGAAGAACTCGCGATGTGCGTTGACGAGGTTGACGCGCAGGTCGGCGAATCGGCGGTGGAGCGCGGTCTCGATGCCGACCGCGTCGGGGCTGAAGAACATGGCGTGGACGTCGTATCGGAACGGCACCGAGGCATCGCCGAGCTCGCGGATGCGGTCCATCGGCTCGAGGCGACGGGTCATGCCGATCTTCACCATTCGTTCGCCGAACGCGCCGACGTTCGAAATGACGTACACGTGCCCCGCTCGCGTGTTCGCAGCTCGCTCGGCCAGGCCGGCGAGCCCGGCGTCTATCTCGGCCAGCTTGGCTTCCATCGCCGCCGTCGCGGCTTCATCGCCGTTCGCTCGTAGCTGCTGGAGTGCGGTGAAGTACTGCTGGCGCTCCTTGGCCAGCTTGGCCTGCTCGGCCGCGATCTCCCGGGCGACGCGTTCCTCCTCACGGAGGCGTGCTCGGTCCTCACGTTCGCGTTCGCGTTCTTCCTCGCGCTTTGCGAGGAAGTCGGCGGTGACGCGGATCTCCTGGACGCGCGTCGCGTGCAGCTCGTCGGAGATGCGGATCTGCATCGACTGACCGAGCTTGGCGATCGTCTCTCGCGTCTTGTCGAGTCGAGCGATGGTGCTGTCCCGGTTGGTCGGTTTCAACGAGCGCACGCACGTGTCGGCCTCGGCGTTGTACGCGCGCAGCATCAGCTTCGAGATGTCCCGCACCATCTTGGCGCCGTCCTTCGTGGAGCCGTTCACGGTCCACTGCGACGTGCACGTGACTGCACGATCGGCGCCGACAAGACGCTTGATGTGCGCCTTGGTTTCGTCGAGCCACGTCTTGTACGCCACCGACGAGTCGAGAGGATGTGAGTACTCGTAGACGCCGACTTCCTGCAGGATCATCTGTTCGTTGGTCGCCACTACTTGGGTGCGCAGTGCTGCGATCTCGGCGTGCAGTCGTGAAGCCTCGCTGCGAAGCGCTTCGGTCTCTTCGCGGAGCGCGTCGCGCTCGGGGACCCCGATGTTGTCGAGTATCGAGCGGAGCTGGTCGTTCTCCTCCTGCAGGCTCTTGCGTCCTGAGAGCAGACCGCCGTGGCGGTCAGGCATCTTTGGAACCTGCTGCGCAGTGCCGGCTGAGGGGACTGGTCGAGCGATCGGTGCGGCGCTCGGGTTCGGGCTACCGGCGCCGGTGGGCGCCGCGGTGTGCGTCGGGGTAAGGGTGGGTGCCTGCGGGAGCGGGTCGCGCGAGACGAGGCCTCGGTCGGACACGTGCTCCGTCCACCGGGTCCCGTCGAAGTACCGAAGCTCGTGGAGCCGCGTCGGATCCGGTGCCCATTGACCATCTGCCATCTCTGCCGCCTCCGTGTGAGCGGCCATCGAGATCTGATCGCCGCGCCCCCGCGTCGGCGACCCTAGTGGGTGAATGTGCTCGGGTCGGTGGGCGCGATCTCGCTCCGACGCGATTCCAGCGGTCGCCGTAGGGCGCGTCGTGTGGTGGCACCGATTCAGCGAAGGAGGGTCAGCCCTGGCGTGTCGCTGAAGACCTCGTCGGCGCTCAACAACGCGGCGCCGATGTGCACGGCGGATGCAGCGATCCAGAGATCGTTGGCATGGCTGCGATCATGCAGCGGATGGCCGGCCCGTCGACAGGCGAATCGGAGCTCTGCCGCGGCGGTGAGCAACGCGTCACTTATCGGGACGACCGTCGCGGTCCGGATCGACGCTTCGAGGCGTTGCCGCCGTTGTTCTCCCCACGCAGCGACGAGTGCGCCGTAGCGGAGCTCGCTGACCGTGACCGCGGCGAGGAAGACCTGCTGCCGATTCATCCGCCCGACGAGTGGCTCGAAATGCGCTCGGCGGCGCCAGCTCAGCGACGCGCTGAAGACACCGGTATCGACGACGACCCTCACGCGTCGGCGAGCGCCGTGGCGAAGGCGTCGTCCTCGTCGTCGGTGAGCTCCTCGATCAACAGCTCGTCCACGGAGGTCAGCACCGGTGCATCGTTCAGCTGCTGCTCGGTGAGGTCCGCGGGCATGAGCGACACGCCGTGCCCTGCGTCGCGTCGACGTGGCGCTGCATCGCTCATCCCCCCAGCCTATGCGGCGACGCGATGCACTGGCACCCGGGGGTGTGACAAACGACTAGCGGCCAATCGCGCTCGTCAGAACTTGTCAATCTGAGAGACCGTCTTCGATGCATAGAACCGCTTCGTCCGGACACCAAAACGCTCTTACCAGCACCGATAAGACGCATGGTCATGCATTAGATGGTATGTTTATGACTTACAAGGAGGGGGTCGGGGGTTCGAGTCCCTCTGCGCCCACCCTATTCCTCGGCGGAGGAGTCGACTTCGCGACCGTCGCCG
>JANMVY010000726.1:0-3647 GCA_031393535.1 Actinomycetes bacterium
CGATAGGTAGGCTACCAGCAGCGTGAGGATGCCGAGGTCCGTCTGGACGAGGATGTAAAAACGCAGAGGTCCCCGCGTTGCGGCCACAAGGGTGCCGATCAGCAATCTCAGGACGATGACCGCATGCCACACGCTCCACGCCGAGCGTCTCGTGGCGACGCGGTGCATACGTATCAGCAGGTACGCTCCGAGAAATGCGTCCGACGGTGCGAGCCGCAAGTCGGCTCCAACTGGTACTTGCACCGGAAGCAGGAACACGGAGGCGCTCAGAAGCCATCCGCTGAGTCCGAGCGGCGAGGTCCGCCGTGAACCTTCGATCACGAGCCTGTGACTGCGTGAAGCGGCCGTGGGTTCAAGGTGTGCGGTCATGGTGGATGCCCGCGTTGTGATCACAGCGTGGTCGCCGCGGGGGTGATGAGTTGCACGCGGTGGAGAGTACACGGGTATGCCTGTGGTTCGGTATGGGCCCGACGGCCCCGCTGGAGCGAAGTCGAGTGACGAGTACTGACGACGGGCATGACGTGTTGGCTGCTGACAAACTCGATGAGCCAGCGGTGGTCGGGGACGAGCCGAGCCGCGCCGTATCGAAACGCAAGCCGCGCCGTCGGCGCCCGCGGCTGCTCTTCGGGATCACG
This sequence comes from Actinomycetes bacterium, assembly GCA_031393535.1. GTDB lineage: Bacteria > Actinomycetota > Acidimicrobiia > Acidimicrobiales > WLNW01 > WLNW01. The sequence goes on from JANMVY010000726.1 coordinate 636, forward strand.
ATCGTGTTTGCGTTGATTGGTGTTGGTGTCGCAGCCAATGGTCTCCGTGAATCCGACAGCGTCGACGACCGGTCGGCTTATTCCCCGACGGCCGGCGATCCGGCGCGCGTGCGCCCATCGCCTCGCTTGCTGCTGCTGCAGAACACGCCACCCACAGCCGCCGACGTCGCAAACGCCAGCGCGGCGATCGACGCTCTGCCATACGACGGAATGGTGGTGTATTCCGCGGCCAGTAGTCTGGTCATGAGGTCCCGGCCGTTGGATGTCGATGCGCTCATCGCGGAGCTCTCCGTGCTCACCCCGGGGTTGCTTTCGAACGTGACGCACAATTTCCTGTTGGTCTATGCGACGCCAGCGGGGCCTTTTCGTGAATACGGCCGCACGGTGGCCGCCAACTTTGGCCTGTTTGCGCGCGCCGCACGCGGGGCCGGATTCGCCGGAGATTTCTTTGACGTCGAGTAATCCGCCGGCCCCTGGTGGACTGGCGTGGGCCCGGGCCCACGCGCCGATCTCGTGACGTGTCGCGCTGAGGCTCGTGCGGCCGGCCTCGCAGTTATGCGTTCCATGGTCGCGGAGTGGCCGGAAATCCGCGTCCTGGTGACCTATGGCCCTTGGTTGAGCGAGCCATTGACAGCGAGGGCCCTCAATCCACCTTCCATCATCGATGGATCCAAGGCCAACCCGATGTACGGGTCGTTTGCCATCGGTCTGGCTGAGGGAACGATCGGTACCAAAGCGTCGTTCATCGATGGCGGCGAGGTGTACACGCAAGCAACGTCCGTCGATGTCGAGCGCACGATTGCTTGGATCACGACCGGCATGTCGGAGCAGAGTTCGCTCGTTCCGACAGAGCTTCGGGCGTCGTACCGAACCCTCGTGTCGCCGAGCATGGGGATCTACGATTTCCCCGCGCCGTATCGGGGCAAGGGCCCGTCGAGTCCTGCGATGTGGGAGAACGACATCGCCATCACGCTTGCCGGCGTGCAGGACTTCGCCTGGGTCTACGCCGAGCGGTTCAATTGGGCTTTCTCGTCGCGCGACAAGACCAGACCGCCGCCGCCGACCGAATGGGTTGAGGCCACCGCGCGAGGACGACGTACCGGCCGCGAGCGATGAACGTGACCTCACGACTTCAGCTGGCAATTGTACGTCGATGAGGCGGGCGAGCGTAGCGCCCCTCGCACCTGTTCGATCACCCGTCCTTGTTGGTCCTCGGTGAGGTTCGACCCGCTCGGGAGGCAAAGCCCGGTCGCGAAGATGTGACGACCCACCTCGCCGCCGCACACCGTGTCCTTTGCGAACGCTGGTTGGAGGTGCATGGGTTTCCACGCCGGACGGGACTCGATCGATTGAGCGAGCAGCTGAACGCGGACGTCTTCGGGGCGCGTGCCGAATTGCTCTTCATCGATAGTGATGACGGTGAGCCAGTTCGTCGGCCGACCGTAGGCCGCGACGGGCATGAACTCGATGCCGCTCAGGTCGCCTAACTCGGCTTGATAGTTCGAGAAGATGCGCTGACGAGCTTCGACCCGAGCCTGGAGGTTCTTCAGCTGCCCGCGGCCGATTGCGGCGAGGAGGTTCGACAACCGATAGTTGAATCCGACGTCGACGTGTTCGTAGTGCGCCACTGGCTCGCGTGCTTGCGTTGCGAGGTGACGGGCACGGTTGATCCAGTCTGCGCGATCGCTGACGAGCATGCCGCCGCCGCTGGTCGTGATGATCTTGTTGCCATTGAAGGAGAACGCCGCCAGATCGGCGAGCGAGCCGGCGGGTCGACCTCGGTAGGTCGCGCCGAGGGCCTCCGCAGCGTCTTCGATCACGGGGACGCCGTAGCGACGGCACATCGGGACGATGGCGTCATAGTCGGCGCACTGTCCATAGAGATCGACCACGATGACTGCGGCCGGCAGTTCGTCGCATCGCGCCCGGCGTTCCAGTTCGTTCGCGAGCAGCCGGGTGTCCATGTTCCAGCTTTCGATGTCGGCGTCGATGAACACCGGCCGCGCGCCGACGTATGTGATGGCGTTCGCCGTTGCGACGAAGGTCAGATCGGAGACAAGCACGTCGTCGCCCGGACCCACGCCGAGCACGAGAAGCGCGAGATGGAGCGCCGCCGTCCCGCTGCTGAGGGCGACGGCGTTCGCACATCCGACCTTCGCTGCGAACTCGTGTTCGAAGGAAGCGAGGTCGGGTCCGGCCGGGGCAATCCAGTTCGAATCGAACGCCTCGAGAAGTGACGCACGCTCCTCGTCACCCATGTGCGGCGGCGAAAGAAAGATGAAATCGGTCATCGAACGTCAACCCTTCGTTGCGGCCGACGCATCGGCGGTAGGTGTGCCGGTGAAGTGCGGTGCTGTCGCGTACCCTTCGGCGGCGATGCCGTCACGGCGCACGACCTTGGCGAGGGTCCTCGCGAAGATGCGCAGATCGAGACTGAGACTGCGGTTCTCGACGTAGTAGCGGTCGAGGGCGAAGCGCTCCTCCCACGGCAACGTGTTGCGGCCGCTGACCTGTGCGAGCCCAGTGATCCCAGGACGTACCTCGTGACGACGGGCTTGCTCAGGTGTGTACACCTCGAGGTACTCCAGGAGCAGTGGCCGGGGACCGACGAAGCTCATTTGGCCCCGCAGCACGTTGAAGATCTCCGGGAGCTCGTCCAAGCTCGAGCTGCGGAGGAAGGAGCCGAAACGGGTCAGTCGAGCCTCGTCTGGGAGCAGCGAACCGTCGGCGCCTCGGTCGTCGCGCATGGTTCGGAACTTGACAATCGTGAACGGCTTGCCGTGCAGACCCGGACGGACCTGTCGAAACAGTACGCCCTTACCGAGGAAGACCCGGACCAGCAGCGCCACAACAGCCATCACCGGAAGCGCAAATGTCAGGACGAAAGTTGCGACGAGAACCTCGACCGATCGACGCATGATCAGACCACGCCCGTCGAGACGCTGACATCGCCGGAAACGAGTACTTCCCGCACTTCGGGGTAGTCGCGGAGGTCGGCAGCGCGCAAGGGCT
>JANMVY010000747.1:0-2669 GCA_031393535.1 Actinomycetes bacterium
CGACGACGTGACGCCGAATGCGGTGGCTCGTCGCGCGGGCGGCACATCGCGCAACGCGATCGCCGTGGTCGCAGTGATGAGCACCGCTGAGGCGAGACCCATGATCGCGCGACCGGCAATGATCCACGTCACGCCCTGCGCAGTCGCGCACATCAGCGAGCCGACCAGAAAACCGATCACGCCGACGCGCTGCGCACGCTTGCGACCGGTGCGGTCGGCGATCACGCCACCGAGCACGAGCGTGGCACTCGACACGACGGTGTACGAGTTGAGAATCCAGGAAAGCTGTCCCTTGCCCACGCCGGGGAACGCCTTTTCGATCTCGGGGTACACCACGTACATGATCGAGAGGTTCGCCGATGGCAACATCGTGGAGATGCCCGCGATGATGACGACCCACCAGACACGACGCGAGATGTGGTCAGGGTCGATGGCGGTCACAACACATCGTATGTGCCACGAACGAATCAGTGCATCATGCAACCAACTCGCTCGGGCGTACCTCGGGGCATGCTTTCAGGCCGTGAATCCCAACGCGAGATCGGCGAGGATGTCGTCGAGCGTTTCGAGCCCGACCGACAAGCGCACGAGGCCCGGCTCGACACCGGTGGACCGTTGTTCTTCCTCGGTGAGTTGGCTGTGCGTCGTCGTCGCCGGCTGGATCACAAGGCTGCGCACATCACCGATGTTCGCGACATGGCTGTGCAGCTTCAATGCCTCGACGAACTTCGTTCCGGCCTCGCGACCGTCCTTCATGACGAAGGCCACGATCGAGCCGTAGCCCTTGCCTCCCCCGTACTTCTTCGTGCGCTCGTACCACGGCGAATCGGGTAGACCGGCGAAGATCACCCGCTCGACCTCTGGCCGTGTGGTGAGCCATTCGGCCACCGCTTGCGCATTCGAGAAGTGCCGTTCCATGCGCAGGCTCAGCGTCTCGATTCCCTGCAACGTGAGGAACGCGTTGAAGGGCGATATCGCCGGGCCGAGGTCACGCAGCAGTTGCACGCGCGCCTTGATGATGAATGCGCCGTGGCCGAGCGCGGGCCAGTACGCGAGTCCGTGATAGCTCGGATCGGGATCGGTGAAGTTCGAGAAACGACCCGACGCGCCGAAGTCGAAGTTGCCACCGTCGACGATCGCGCCCCCGATCGATGTGCCGTGGCCACCGATGAACTTCGTTGTGGAGTGCACCACGATGTTCGCACCCCACTCGAACGGTCGCACCATGAACGGCGTGGGCACGGTGTTGTCGATGACGAGCGGGATACCTTCCGCGTTCCCGGCCTTCGACACACCCTCGATGTCGAACATGTTGTTGCGCGGGTTGGCGAGCGTCTCGCCGTAGAAGGCCTGGGTGTTCGGCTTGATCGCCCGCTTCCACTGCTCGATGTCGTCGGGGTCATCGACGAAATCGACGGTGATACCCATCTTCGGCAGCGTGTAGTGCAACAGGTTGTACGTGCCACCGTAGAGCGACGGCGAAGCCACGATGTGGTCGCCCGACTCGGCCAGATTCAACAGCGCCAGCGTCTCGGAGGCCTGGCCCGACGCGACGCACAGCGCCCCGGGAATGCCCACTGCCGTCGCCGTGCCGCCCTCAAGGCTCGATATGCGAGCCTCGAGTACCCCTTGCGTGGGGTTCATGAGGCGCGTGTAGATGTTGCCCATCTCGGCGAGGGAGAACAGGTTCGCCGCGTGCTGGCTGTCGCGGAACTGGTACGACGTGGTCTGGTAGATGGGCACAGCGCGCGCCCCGGTGGTCGGATCCGGCTCCTGGCCTGCGTGGATCTGACGGGTCTCGAAACCCCATTCGGCCGACATGGCACTCCCCTTCGACGTCGCAACTACGGCGCGCACGCTAGCCCACCGAAACCCGACTCAACAAGTCAGATTTCGCACGTCGGGCATCGGGTCGCCCCGGCCGCCGCGAAGGGATCAGCCGCCGCTGACTTCGCTGACCTTCTTCTTGCCCGCAGAGATCCACGGCATCATGCCCCGCAGTTCGGAACCGGTCTTTTCGATCGCGTGTTCGGCGCCACGGGCGCGGAGGGCATTGAAGTTGGCCCGCCCCGACTCGCTCTCGGCCACCCACTCGTCGGCGAACTGGCCCGAGACGATCTCGGCGAGGATCTTCTTCATCTCGAGCTTGGTGGCCGCAGTGACGATGCGCGGACCGCGGGTGACGTCGCCGTACTCCGCGGTGTCGCTGATGGAGTACCGCATCCCGGCGATGCCTTCCTCGTACATGAGGTCGACGATCAGCTTCACCTCGTGCAGGCACTCGAAGTACGCCATCTCGGGCTGGTAGCCCGCCTCGACGAGCGTCTCGAAGCCCGCCTGCACGAGCGAGGTGAGGCCACCGCACAACACGACCTGCTCGCCGAACAGGTCGGTCTCGGTCTCCTCGGAGAACGAGGTCTCGATGACCCCGGCGCGAGTGCCGCCGATCGCGTCGGCGTAGGACAACGCGACGTCGCGTGCCTTGCCCGTGGCGTCCTGTTCGATCGCGATGAGCGCGGGAACCCCACCGCCCTCGGTGTAGGTGCGACGCACCAGGTGTCCGGGGCCCTTCGGGGCGATCATGATCACGTCGACACCCGCGGGCGGCGTGATGCGGCCGAAGCGGATGTTGAAGCCGTGCGCGAACGCCAGCGCCTTGCCTGGCGTCA
>JANMVY010000756.1:0-4144 GCA_031393535.1 Actinomycetes bacterium
GGCGGCGGCGCCCTCCGCAGCGTCGATCCCCGAGCAGATCGAACAACTCGACCGCTTGCGCCGCGCGGGAACCATCACCGAAGATGAGTTCCAGGCGAAGAAGGCCGATCTCCTGCGACGTATGTGATCGCACCGGCGACCGCGCCCCGGAGCCCTCGCATGTCGACCGCCGTGAACGGTGAAACTCGCATCTGCTACGACACGATCGGTGATCGCGCGGACCCGCCGCTGTTGCTCATCGCGGGGCTCGGCAACCAACTCGTCACGTGGCAACCCGAGTTCTGCGCGAGCCTCGTCGACCGCGGGTTCTTCGTCGTGCGCTTCGACAACCGCGACTGCGGGCTCAGCACCATCGCGGCCGACGGTGACGAGTACACGTTGCAGGACATGGCCGCCGACGCCGTCGCCGTGCTCGACGATCTCGGCATCGCGCGTGCGCATCTGTTCGGGCACTCACTCGGCGGCATGATCGCGCAGGTGGTCGCGATCGAGCATCCCGATCGCGTGGCCACGCTCATGGTGCTCAGTACGGGCACCGGCAACTGGGACTACGGCAAACCCACCGACGAAGCGCTCGCCGCGGTGTCGCGACCGGGCGCCCTCGACCTGGCCGAAGCCGTCGAGCACGACGTCGCGAACCGTCGTATCTGGGCGAGCCCGTCGTGGTTCGACGAGGACATCGTGCGCGCGCAGTTTTGCGCTGCGTACGAGCGCTCGTTCACACCGGGGTCATCGCTGCGCCAGTTCGTCGCGATGGTCCAGGCCCCTGACCGCGAGGACACGTTGCGAGCGCTGAGCGTTCCCGCGCTCGTGCTGCACGGCACGCTCGACCCACTCGTGGCCATCGACGCCGGTGAGCGTCTTGCCTCGCTGATCCCGGGCGCCGAATTCCTCGCCATCGAGGGTCTCGCGCATGACCTGCCGGTACAGGTGTGGCAGCAGGTCATCTCGGTGCTCACGACACACGTCGCGCGACACGCGGCGTGAGATGCGAGTCGACGACCGAGCGCGTCGGTAGCCTCGTCGCTCGTGGCCACCGCAGTCTTCTTCCATGCGCATCCCGACGACGAGGCCATCGCGTCGGGTGGCACCATGGCGAGAGCGAAAGCCGCGGGGCATCGTGTCGTGCTGGTGCTCGCCACGCGCGGCGAGCACGGTGAGCCTGTGCCGGGGGTTCTGCGAGACGGCGAAGAGCTCTGGGAGCGACGTGTTGACGAGACGCGACGCTCGGCGGCGATTCTCGGTGTCGATCGCGTCGAGTTCCTCGGCTACCGCGACTCGGGCATGATCGGCGAGCCGACCAACGACGACGAGCGCGCATTCTGGCAGGCCGACCTCGACGAAGCGGCGGGTCACCTCGCGGCGATCCTGTCCGACGAGCAGGCGTCGTTCGTGTGCGTCTACGACGACCATGGTGGCTACGGGCACCCCGACCACATCCAGGTGCACCGAGTCGGCGTGCGTGCCGCGTCGATCGCCGGTACGGCAAAGGTGTTCCAGATGACCATGAACCGCGATGCGATGCTGCGGCAAATGGACTCCGGCGAGCTCGCCGGCGACGACCTCGACGAACGTAGGCGGTCGATGAACATGCACGAGTTCGGCTCGCCCGAAGCCATGATCACCCACGCGATCGACGTGTCGGCACACCTCGGGCTCAAACGCGAGGCGATGCTCGCGCACGCCAGTCAGATCGCACCCGACTCGTTCTTCCTCCAGCTGCCCGCGGAGGTCTTCGCCGCAGCCTTCGGTTCCGAGTGGTACATCGAGCTGGGCCGTGAGCGCGGTGGCGGGCCCTTCCTCGGCGACCTGTTCGCGTGAGCCATCGCGTCTGGCTCGTGCGTCACGGCGAGCCGGCCGAAGCGGTGGGCATCGACCCCGGCCTGACTGCGCGGGGCCACGCGCAGGCGGCCATGTTGGCAAGCCGGCTCGACCGTGGCGCGTTGCGTACCTCGCCTCTACGCCGCGCGCGCGAGACAGCGTTACCCCTCGAGGTCGCCTGGGGAACGATCGCGGTGGTCGACACCAGGTTCCGCGAGTTGCCGTCGTCACACACCGATGCAGCCACCCGACGTGCTTGGCTGCGCGTCGCACTCGCCGGCACGTTCGCTGATCTCGGCGACGAGCAGCGCGCCTGGCGCGACGCGATCGTCGCCGGACTCCGCACCTTCGCGGCCGATACCGTTGTGACAACACATGCGGTGGTGATCAACGCGCTCACCGGTCATTGCGACGGCATCGACTCGGTGCTCGCCTGGGTTCCTGCACATGGCTCGGTGACCGTGATCGATGTCGCGGAAACCGGTTCGCTCACGCTGGTGGAGCGCGGCGACGGGCGCCCGGGCGGCGTCGTTGTGTGAGGATGGCCGCCGATGAAAACTGCCGACTCCTCGACCGAGCCTGCCCGCGGGCGCATCGGCATCGACCTTCGTCCGCTCAGGGAATCTCGGACCTTCCGGTTCCTCTGGCTCGGCAGTGTGATATCCGGCATCGGCACGAGGTTCACGTCGATCGCCATGGTCTGGCAGGTCAAGGAGATCACCGACAACAACGCGGGCAAGCTCGCGCTCGTCGGGCTCTGCTACGCAATCCCACTGCTCGTGCTGTCGACGATCGGGGGCGCGTTCGCGGACAAGCATGATCGGCGAACGATTCTCGTAGGTAGCGGCTCGCTCGGCCTGATCACGTCGGGCATCCTCGCGATGAACGCGTTCTCTGCGCACCCGCGCCTGTGGCTGGTCTACGTGATGGCCGTGTGCAAGGCGAGCCAGTCGGCCATCGCGGGTCCGGCACGCATGTCGCTTTCGCGACTACTCGTGCGTCAGGAGTTGCTGGGCGCCTCGGCGGCGCTCGATCAGGTCTCGTACAACGTGGCCTTCGTGGGCGGGCCGTTGCTCGCGGGGCTGGTCATCGCGGGCGCGGGTATCGAGTGGACCTACATCGTCGACGTGGCCAGCTTCGTCTTCTCGATCGGCTTCATCCTCACGGCCGGGGTACTGCCGCGCATGGACGTGCGCGGTCGGACCTTCGCGAACATCGTCGAGGGGTTCGCCTACATCCGGAGCAGACGCGAGCTCATGGCGTCGTTCCTCGCCGACGTCATCGCCATGGTGTTCGGGTATCCCTCGGTGCTCATGGCGCTCGTGGTCGCGAACCGCTATCACGACAACCCGCGCACCTTGGGTGTGTTGCTTGCCGCAGTTCCCGCGGGCATGTTGCTCAGTGCGGTCACGAGCGGGTGGACCGCCCGCATTCATCGTCACGGTCTGGGGGTTGTGTTGGCGATCACCCTGTGGGGTTCTGCCATCGCCGCGTTCGCGTTCACGCAGTCGTTCATCCTCAGCTTCTTGGTGCTCGCGTTCGCGGGTGTCGGCGACTCCATCTCGGGCGTTTTCCGCATGTCGATCCTGCAGACGGGTACGCCCCCCGAGATGATGGGTCGGATCATGGGTGTGGGTATGAGCGTGTGGGCCGCGGGCCCGCAGTTGGGCGACTTCGAAGCGGGAGCGCTCGCCGAAGTCACCTCCGTCGACACGTCCATCTTCGTGGGTGGTGCGGCGTCCGTGGTCGGCGTGTGGGCCCTCGCGTATTTCTGGCCGGCGTTTCGTACCTATGACGTCCGCGAGCACCGGGCGCGCGTCGCCGCCCAAGAATCCGCGCTGCAGTCATGACCGACGCGGTGTTCAGCTCCGAGCAACGCTCGTTCGTCGCGGTCGCCATGCGGTCGTTCTTGTTCGCGAACCGCCGCGACGGCTCGCCGACGGGTTGGCCGATGACGCCGTTGTGGCGCGACGACGGGCACGTCTACGTCAACACGTACCGGTCGAGCGTCAAGGCTCGAGTGTTGGTGCGCGACCCGCGGGTGGCACTACTCGTGGTGCACGGCGCTCGCGGACTCGAGATGACGGGTGACGCGCAGCTGGTCGACCCGGCCGAGGCCGCGCCCATCTTCCCGGCGATGGTACGCACCGACGGCTTCGTCTCGGCCGAGCAGGCGGCACGTACGGTGCAGCGGCTGATCGACGGCAAGCGTTGCCTCTTTCGCATCGAGGCGCGATCAGCACGGTGGACACGATGACCCGGCCCGATCTGCGCCTGAGCACCGAGGAGCGAAGCGCCTTCCTTCGCGAGGCGATCGCCGCCG
>JANMVY010000769.1:0-15800 GCA_031393535.1 Actinomycetes bacterium
GAGGCCGAGACCGAACTCGCCTCAAGTCGTCGCGGCCGCTTCCGATGAGATCCACAAGGAGCCGTCGATGTCCCAGCGCGACCGTCAACGAATTCAGGTCCACGTCGTGCAGATCCGCGCCCAGGACGTGCTGGCGGGTGATGTCGTCAACAAGAGTGGCCCGGTGCGTGAAGGCTGGGTCGAGATCGCGTACACCGAGCAGTTGCCCGACGGTCGTCTCAACTTGTGCGACGAGTCGTACCGCAAGAGCTTCGTGAGCGAGCCGCTCGACCTTCTCTGGTTGCAGATCGCCGGCAATCTCAAGGGCAACAGCCACATGCCCGTCGACATCCCGATGTTCTATGACCGCGTTCCGGTGCATGCCGAGCTCGCGGTCGCACCACCGGGCGAGGTTTCGGCGAGCGCGACGGCAAACGGCCGCTGAGCACGCCGGCGCGTGCCCCGAGCAGCACGTGCGTCACGGTAAGGTGCGCCGCCGGAGGAACAGCACGTGCGCACACCTGTCGTCGCCACACCATCAGGTCGATTGCTCGAGCTCCGCCTCGATGCCGCGCAACGCGTGTTCCGTGACGAAGTGCGGGCATTCCTCGCCGCCGAGATGCGAGAAGCGCGACTGCATTGCGATCCGCTCGATCTGACCGGATGCTCGCTCGAGTTCGAACGAGCGCACCAACAGCGCGCCGGCGCACGCGGCTACCTCGGCATCGCCGTGCCGCTCGCGCAGGGTGGCGGCGGCAAGCCGCCGAGCTTCCGCGCCATCTATTCGTTCGAGGCGGCCTACCACGACGCACCATCCATCGACACCGCGATGGTCTTGTGCGGGGCGCCCATTCTGGCGTACGGATCCGACGAGCAGCAAGCGCGTCTGCTGCCGCCGATGATCCGCGGCGAGGTCCTCGCATGCATCGCGTACACCGAGGCCGGTGCGGGCTCCGACCTCACGGCCATCGAGACCCTCGCGGTGCCCGACGGCGACGGTTTCGTCCTCCGCGGCCAAAAGGTGCTGGTCACCGGCGCACATAAGTCACAGTGGTGCATCACGATCGCGCGCACTGATGTCGAGGCACGCCCCCGAGACGCCTTCACCATGTTCATCGTGCCGCTCGGCGCAACCGGTGTGCGCACGAGTCGGCGCGCGACCGCCAACGGCTGGACGCTGAGCGAGATCCGGTTCGATGACGTTTCGCTCGGGCGTGATGCAGTGCTCGGCATGGTCGGGCGCGGCTGGCCTCAGATGACCGCGGCGCTCGTCGACGAACGCTCCGGACTCGCGTGGCTCGGGTGGGCGACGCGCCTCATCGAACGCCTCGCCGGATGGGCGGCGACGATTCCAGACCCGATCCGGCGCCACGACGTCGTCAACGCCGTCGTCTCGTTGCACACCGACCTCGTCATCGGGTACCGCCTCGCCGAGCGCGTGCTCGACGCACAGGACCAAGGCCACAGCACCGGTGCAGACGCGGCCGCGTCAAAGGTCTGGGCCACCGAGCTCCTTCAGCGCATCGCGCGCATCGCGCTCGAGGTGGTCGGCGTCGATGCGCTCACCTGGTCGCCGGTCATGGGCGATCCGGTCGACCAGGTCGCCCTCGGTGGCCGGCTCGCATGGGAATACATCGAGCGCATCCACCCCACCATCAGCGTCGGCGCGAACGAGTTGCAGCGTGACTCGATCGCCCGCGCCGCATTCGCGCGAGCTGCGAGGCCATGAAGCGCACGCGACCTGATCTCCGCGAGGCCGTCGAGCAGGCTCGCGGCATCGGCGCGAGCGGTGAGGCGTCAGGGCACCTAGTTCGAACGACGTGTGACCTCGTGCTCGATTCGCTCGAAGTCCGTGACGGCGCAACGTACGACACGCTTGTCTCGCCGGTCGTCTCGTCGCGCGATCCACTCGACGAGTCGCTTCTCGCAAGCGCGTCCGGTCGCGGTTGGTTGGTGAGTGGCACCGTGGCGCACGTCCCTCAAGCGGTTGGCGCATCGCGGCTGCTTATGGTCGTCCGGAGCAGACCTTTCGCGGGACGCGAGCGGGGGCTTCGCGTGTACTCCGTCGATGCCGCGATGTCGGGCATCACCATCGTGCCGCTCACGAGCATCGATGCCGACCGCTCGGCGCGGATCGAGTTCGACGCCGTACGCATCGGTGACGAACGCGCAGTCGGCCCCTCGCGCGACGCCACTCGTGCCGTTGACGCTGCGCTCGATTGCGCGACCATCGTGGCAATGGCCGAGATGGTGGGGGCGGCCGACGCAGCACGCATCGCGGCGATCCGCTGGGTGAGCGAACGCATCCAGTTCGGCGAGCCGCTCGCGAGCCGCCAGGCCGTCGCGCATCGTGTCGCCGACATGACGCTCGCGTGCGACGCAGTGGGCCTGCTGATCGAGAGCGCTCTGGCGAGTGCCATCACCAACGGGGGTCGACCCGACCCGTTGCTCGTGGCCACCGCAAAGCTGGCCGCCAATGAGCACTTACCTGCGGTCACCGCGCATGCGCACCAGTTGCACGGCGGCGAGGGGTACTACGCCGATCGTCCATTGCATCGTTGGCACCGGCGGGTCACCTCGCTCGCGATGCAGTTCGGCGACCGGCCCACATTGCGTGCACGCGCCGCCGGGCTTCTCGGTCTGGCCCCCGCGATCTAGCCTTTGATCGCTCGTGCAACGACGCGGGTTCCACAAGGGGGTCGAGATGGTCGTCTCGTTTCAGCAGGCCGGAATACCTGCCGGTGTCATCGCAACCGGGGTCGACTTCAATCACGTCGACGACGCGACGTTCGCCTCGTTGCACAAAGCCTTTCTCGATCATCATGTGCTGTGCATCCGCGGTAGCGAGATCTCGCCGCAGCAACATCTCGACTTCGCGGCACGCTGGGGGTCGGTGCACCAACACCCGTACGTGCCCCACATCGAGGGGTACCCCGGCATGATGATGATCTACCAGGTGCACCCGATCACCGAGACCTGGCACGCCGACACCACCCACGTCCTCGCGCCGCCGAAGATCACCACCCTCGTCGCACGGAACATCCCGCACCTCGGTGGTGACACTGGTTTCGCGAACCAGAACCTCGCGTACCAGTCGCTCAGCCCCGGTCTCCGCGCCATGCTCGACACGATGCACGCGGTGCACTACGGCACCGACCTCGCCTACGAGCAGGGCGTCGATGCGAAGAAGTTGCGCCACGCGCATCCGGTCGTCATCGAGCACGACGAGAGCGGCGAGCGAGCGCTGTACGTCAACGGCGACTACACCCGTCACTTCTGCGGGTGGACCGAGGCCGAAAGTGCGCCCCTGCTCCAGTTCCTCTTCGCGCAGGCCAGCCGTCTCGAGCTCATGTACCGCCACCGCTGGCACGCCGGCGACTTCGTCATGTGGGACAACCGAATCGTGCAACACCGCGTCATCGCCGACCACGGCACGGCGACGCGCGAGCTCAACCGTGTCACGCTTCACGGCGAACCGCTGCGCGGGCCCGCCGGCGTCAGCCACCCCTACGAAAGCTGATCATCAATGACCGAAATGACCGGCGGGCAAGCGCTCGCACGACAGCTCGTTCGAGAAGGCGTCGACGTCGTCTTCGGCTTGCCCGGCGACCAGACGATGCACGCCCTCGATGGCATGTACGAAGAGCGCGAGCACATGCGCTTCATCACCACCCGCCACGAGCAGGGCACGACCTACATGGCCGACGGGTACGCCCGCGCCACGGGCCGGGTAGGTGTCGCGTTCGTCGTCCCCGGTATCGGGGTGTACAACGCGGGCGGCGGGTTGGCCACCGCCTACGCGACCTCATCGCCTGTGGTGCAGCTCGCCGGCCAGGTACCCCGCGCCACGATCGGCAAGGACATGGGTGCCCTGCACGATGTCAACGACCAGCTCGACGTCGTGCGCCCGATCACCAAGTGGGCCACCCGTGTGCTCTATCCGAGCGAGATCGCACCCGCCGTGAACGAGGCTTTCGGCCGTGCGTTGTCGGGCCGGCCTCGCCCGACCCATGTCGAGGCGCCACCTGAGGCCTTCGCCGAGTCGGCCGACGTCGAGCTGCTTGCGCCGCGACCGGTCGAAAAGCAGAGCGCCGACCCGCAGCGCGTTCGCGAGGCGGCTCGAATACTCGCGGCCGCACAGCGTCCGATGGTCGTGGTCGGTGGCGGTGTGGTGGCCGCCGACGCGAGCCCCGAACTGCGGGCGGTCGTCGAACTGTTGCAGGCAAGCGTGGTCGCGACACGTGAAGGCAAGGGCGGCTTCGACGATCGCCACCCGCTCGCACTCGGCGTCATGTGGACGAACCCGCGTCTTGCGCCCTACATCGTCGACGCCGACGTGATCCTCGCCGTGGGCACGCGCTTCACCGGCATGGGCGCCAAGCCTCCGACCCGCGTGGTGCACATCGACGCTGACTCGACCGAGATCGCCAAGCAGTACGCCGACACGTACGGGGTGGTGGGCGACGCGAAGCTGGCGCTCGCGCAATTGCGCGATGAGCTCGACGACCTGTTGGGGGCAACGCCTCGGCCATCGCGGGGCGCCGAGGTATCGGCCGCGCGCGCGTCCGTCATCGACAAACTTCGCGCGGTCGGACCTCAGACGAAGATCGTCGAGGACCTCCGCGCGGCGATCCCCGAAGACGGCCTCGTGGTCACCGGCACCACGACCGTCGGCTACATGAGCCACATGCGCTTCGACGTGTTCGAACCACGCACCTACTTCGGCTCGTCGTACATGGGCACGCTCGGCTTCGCATTCCCCACATCGCTCGGCGTCAAGGTGGGTCGACCCGACCGCAAGGTCATCAGCATCAACGGCGACGGGGGGTTCTTGTTCTGTGCGAGCGAGCTCGCGACGGCGGTGCAATACGGCATAGACGTGGTTGCGCTCGTGTTCAACGACGGCGCATTCGGCAACTCGAACCGCGACCAACGCGATCGGTTCGGGGGACGCGAGTACGGCACGCAGCTGCGAAACCCCGACTTCGCGAAGCTCGCCGAGGCCTACGGTGCCGACGGCATCAAACTCACCCACAGCGACCAGGTCGGTGGGGCGTTGCGCGAGGCGCTCGCCAACGGCCGTCCCACGGTGATCGAGGTGCCCATTCCCCGGCTGCCGAACCCGTTCATCTGAACGCGCCGACGCCTTCCGCGCACGATCGGGGGGCGCGGGGTCTCGTGGTGCGCGCGGGCAACGGTCGTCAACCGATGGTGGCGATCGGGCCGAGACCGACCGGCGTGCCGAGCGACTCGAGTTCGGCGACGAGCGCAGCGTCGAGGGGGATGCCGTCGCGCAGCCGTTCGGCCTTGCGGAGATGCTCGATCTCGCCGGGCACGTAGATGCGGTCGACACCGCGGGCGGGCTCGCACGACCGTACGTCGCGAATCAGTGTGTCCATGTGTTCCCGAAAGCGCGCCTCGGGCAGGAACCGGTTCACGTCGAGCACCAAGAACAGATACCCCTTCGCGACCCGTGCCTTGCCATGCGCGGTCGCCTCGGTGAGCTCGGTGCGCCCGAAGCTCGAGCTCATCAAGACCCCCGAGAGGACCTCGACCATCATCGCGAGCCCGAATCCCTTGTAGCCCCCGAACCATTGCAGGTGCTCTAGTGATGCCTGATGGGGATCGGTGGTCTTGTTCCCGTCCGCGTCGGTGGCCCACCAGTCAGGTATCTCCTGGTTCTTCTTTCGGTAGAGAACGATGCGATTGCCGGCCACCGCGGTGGTGGCCATGTCGAGCACCAGCGGGTACTCCTCGCCTGCCGGAGCGGCGAACGAGAACGGGTTCGTCGAAAAGATGCCCGTGAGCCCACCGAACGGCGGAACGATCGTGGGACCGTTCTGTACCGCGATCGCGCAACACCCGGCATTGGCCGCGCGCTCAGTGTAGAACGCGAGTGCGCCGAGGTGTGTGCTCTCGCGCACGCCCACCGCGGCGGTGCCGTGCTGCTTCGCCTTCGCGATCGCGAGCTCCATTGCCTTGACCCCGGCGATCTGACCCAGACCAAGACCACCGTGCAGCATCGCGGTGGTGCCTTCGTCGTGAACGACAGTCACCTCTGCCCGCGCGTTCATCACGCCCGTATCGAGCCGCGTGCAGTACAGGGCGACGAGATTGACGCCGTGCGACTCGACACCCCGCAGGTCGGCATCGACAAGGTTCTCGGCGACGAGGCCGGCATCGGCGCCGGACACACCGTGGCCCTCGAAGATGTCGGCGACATAGCAACGGAGGGTTTCGGCGGTGACATTCGGCATGAGCGAAACCTAGCGGGCAGACTCAGCTCCATGACGACCGTGTCCGACATCAAAGGCACCTACGACTCCGCGTTCACGCGCGTGTTCGAGACGTTCGCAGAGCACTTCGATCACCATCCGAGCACCGGGTTGCCCGAGCTCGGCGCCGCAGTGTGCATCGAGGTCGACGGTCGGCGCGTGGTCGACCTGTGGGGTGGATTTGCCGACGTCGCGCGCACCCGTGCGTGGGCGCCCGACACGCTCGCGTGCGTGTGCTCGTGCACCAAGGGAATGACGGCGATTGCCGTGCATCGGCTCGCCGAGCGCGGCCTCGTCGAATACGACGCGCCGGTGGCCGAGTACTGGCCCGAGTTCGCGGCCGCGGGCAAAGAACGCGTGACGGTCCGCCACCTGCTCACCCATTCAGCCGGACTCACCAAACTGCGCGATCCCTTGGGGCCCGGCGGGATCTACCACTGGAACACGGTGGTCGACGCGTTCGCGGCCGAAGCGCCCTGGTGGACACCCGGCACCGCCCACGGGTACCACACGCTGTCGTTCGGCCACCTCAACGGTGAGGTCGTTCGCCGCGTCGACGGTCGTGACCTTGGCGCATTCTTTCGCGAGGAGATCGCCGGGCCCCTCGGCGCGGATTTCTTCATCGGTACGCCGGCATCCGAGGATCACCGCGTCGCCGAGCTCGCGCTCCCCCAGGAGGGCTCGATGCTCGGCGCCGTCGCCCGCACCGCGACGGGCGTGGACCCAGCGACCATCGAACGCTACGACGACCCGTGCATCCTCACGCCGCGCGTGCTCAACTCCCTGCCCTGGCGTCGTGCGCAGGTGCCCGGAGCGAACGGCCACGCGAGCGCACGGGGGCTCGCACGCATCTACGGTGCACTCGTCAACGACGAAGGCGTGCTTCGTTCCGAGACGATCGCGCTGGCCCGCACACCGCAGGTGCACGGCCCTGATCTAACCCGCGGCGAAATCACAGAGTACGGACTCGGGTTCGCCACATCGGGCACCCCCACCAGTGTGCGCCCGGGCAGCAACGGATTCGGTCACGGTGGTGCATACGGCTCGCTCGGGCACGCCGACCCCGACGCGCGCCTCAGCATCGGGTTCGTGTTCAATCAACTCGGCGAGCCACAAGGCGACGGACGCGCGACGCGGCTACTCGATGCTGCGCTCGATTCGCTCTGAAAATCGATCAGGGGTCGTTCAGGAATCGGGTACCGACCGCACGAGCACGCCCGGACGCACGCCGTCGAGGTCAATGCCATCGCGGCGCGTGGCCACTCCGTTCACCCACACGTGTGCGATACCCACACCGCGAGACACGAGGCGTGATGCACCTGCCGGCAGATCGCAGATGCGCTCCATCGGGCCAGTGTCGACCTGCGCCACATCGAAGGCCACGAGATCGGCGAACGCTCCCGCACGGATGACACCCCGATCGCGGATGCCATAGATCGCCGCGGGATGGCCGGTGAGCCGCCACACGGCGTCCTCGAGCGACAACACGCCGCGCTCGCGGTGGAACTTCGCGAGCAGCACGGTCGCGTAGTTCGCGTCGCACAACATGTCGGTGTGCGCGCCCGCATCGGACAATCCGAGAAGGAACTGCTTCCGGCCGAGGAGCTCCTCGATCTCCGCGTCGACGTCGTTCACCATGACGAGGCGGAATCGCGTGCCGAGGTCCTCGGCGAGAGCGAGGTCGAGCATGACATCGACAGAATCGACGCCACGAACAACGGCCTGCTCGGCGAGCGACGGACCGTCGACGAGATGCGCATGCACAGTCGATTCGGCGACCACGCCCCGGTCGACCACGTCATCCCACATCTCACGCATGCCCGCACGGGCGCGCACGCGCCAGGTTTCGTCTCGGTAGAGCGCGGCGCGTCCCGCGTGGTCGAGGCCGAGTGCCTGCTCGAACGCGGGCACATTGGCGAACGAGAACGGCTCGCCGACCGAGATGGAAGTGATGATCGGCTTGCAGGCGATCTGGGGGTGCGCGTAGTCCGCGTATTTCGCACTGCGGTCGGCGAGGTCGAGTGCAACCCCGGGGCGACGAGATGTCGACATGATCGCCGACCACGACGTCGGTCGCTTGATGCGTTGCGCGAGTGCGCCGATCTCGTCGACCCAGAAGTCGGGACCGAACGTCGCCTCGAAGGTGCCCTGACGTCGGCGGGCCAACACGTCGGCAAGCGCGTCGATCTCGGCGAGGCTCGCCGCGCGGCTCGGCACCGGACGACCGTACGCGCCCACGTGCGTGGTGCTACGTGACGTCGAGAACCCGACGGCACCCGCATCGAGCGCGGCGTCGACCTCGGCGGCCATCTGCGCGACCTCGTCGGGGGTTGCCTCGCGTTCGGTGGCGTCGTCGCCCATCACGAAGAATCGCAGCGCGGTATGGCCGATCATCGCCGCGACGTTGGCTCGCGTCGGCGTGCGGGCGAGCGTGTCGAGGTACTCGGGGAAGGTTTCGAACTCCCAGCGGACACCCGCCTCGAGCGCGTCGAGCGGCATTCCCTCGACGTTCTCCAGTACACGCAGGATGGTCCCGCGGTGTTCGGGGTGCGCGGGCGCGATGCCGAAACCACAGTTACCCATGACCACGGTGGTGACGCCGTGCCAGGTCGAGGGCGTGAGGTCAGGATCCCACAGCACTTGCGCGTCGTAGTGCGTGTGCGGATCGACGAAGCCCGGCGCAAGCACCAGGCCGTGCAGGTCGACGACCTCGGCCCCGGGTACCGCGGCTGAGGCGTCGTCGCCGACCGCCACGATGCGGTCACCGGCCACCGCCACGTCGACGCGTTGCGCGGGCGCGCCCGTGCCGTCGACCACCAGGGCACCACGGAGCACGAACGACGATTGATGGGATGCCATTAGCCCATCATGGCAGTTCGACCAGGTCAGCGCGCGCCCGGGGCACGCGAGCATGACCCAACGGGCGACCGGCCGCAGTGATCAGGCGCGCAGCGAGGCGAGAGCAGCTCGTGCCGGGTCGAGGTCGTCGGGGTTGGTGACCCCGATCCAATCCGACTCGGTGTGCACCACCGACACGCGGAGCTTGCCCTCGCCCATGAGTTCGGCCACCGCGCTCGGCAGCAGGAACTCGGACTTCTCGTCGTGGCCGTGCGCGGCCAGGAACTCGCGCCACATGCGCTCGAGGTGGGCGAAGATCGAAACCGGGAAGCCCCACATGTTCATGGACACCGGGGTGCGATCGGTGAGCGTTCCCGCCGGATCGGTGCTCACGATCATGCCGGCCGCATTGCGCTCGATGCCGTGGGTTTCGACCAGGCGCGTGAGCACGCCATGCTCGACGTCGCACACGCCGCGCGACACCGAGCCCTTCGACGGCAACGTACGCCCGAGCTCGAAACCGGCGACCACCGTGGTCTTCTCATCGGCATGGCGGAGCGCCTCGGCCACCTGACGGTACGACTCGATGCCGTAGTAGTCGTCGGCGTTGACCACGATGAACGGGCGGTCGACCGGGCCCATCGCCGTGAGGATCGCATGCGCGGTTCCCCACGGCTTCGCGCGCGGCGGGGCATCGGACTCGTCCTGGCACACGAGGTGCAGGTCGATGTCGCCGTGCATCTTGCGCACGTGCTCGGCGACCGTGTGGGCGAACTCGCGCCGCACGATCAGTACCACACGATCTGCACCGGCGGCCATCGCATCGGTGATGGCGAAGTCGAAGAAGACCTCGCCGTTCGGACCGACGTCGACGAGTTGTTTGTTGCCACCGAAACGACTGCCCAGGCCGGCCGCCATGATGACGACGGCCAGATCACTCATCGATCGCCTCGCAGGAATGCCTCGCGTGCCTTGTCGCCCTCGCCGTAGAGGTTCAGCTCGAATGTGAACCCCTGTTCCATGCGGTAGGACTTGGTGGGATCTTCGTCGATCGAGTTGAAGGCTCGCTTCGCCTTGCGTACGACGATGCCGTTCTTCGACGCGATCACGCCCGCCACCTCGCGTGCGCACGTGGCAAGCTCCGCGAGCGGAACCACCTTGTACACCGATCCGTGTGCGTGCAGTTCCGCGGCCGACGCGAACTCGCACATGTACATCATCTGACGAGCCTTGTGCTGGGGCACCAGCCGTTTGAGATGCGTCGCGGCACCGAGTGCCCCGTTGTCGATCTCGGGCAGGCCGAAGGTGGCGGTGTCGGCCGCCACGATCACGTCGGCGTTGCCGATGATGCCGATGCCGGTGCCGAGACAGAAGTCGTTGACCGCGGCGACGACCGGCACCGCGCATTCGTAGACCGCGCGGAACAGCTCCCAGCACGAGTCGTTCGCGCCCAGGATGCCCTCGTTGCCGGGCAGCCGTTGCATCTCCTTGATGTCGACGCCCGCGCTGAAACCCTTGCCGATCGCGGTGATGATCACCGCCTTCACCTCGGGGCGATGCTTCACCCCGTCGAGCGTCCGCGTAAGCTGGTAGGTGTCGGCGATGTTGAGCGCGTTCACCTTCGGATTGTCCATGACGAGCTCGAGCACGCCGGCGTCGTCGATGGTCTCGTGAATGGTCACTTCTTCACCGCTTCACGATCACTGAGGAACCGTGGCCGAACAGACCTTGGTTGATCGACAGTGCAACCTTCGCGCCTTCGACCTGGCGTTTACCCGCCTCGCCCCGGAGCTGCCATGTCATCTCGCACACCTGGGCGATCGCCTGCGCGGGCACCGCCTCGCCGAACGCACCGAGCCCGCCGCTCGGATTCACCGGGATGCGACCCCCGATCGAGGTTTCGCCGGCCCGCAGCAGCAGCTCGGCTTCACCCTTCTTCGCGATGCCGATGTGCTCGTACCAGTCGAGCTCGAGCGCGCTCGAAAGGTCGTACACCTCGGCGAGCGAGAGATCTTCGGGCCCGACACCCGCTTCCTCATAGACGTGTTTCGCGATCGACACCTTGAAGTCGTCGTCGGGCGCCGCGGTGATCGCAGCCGAGTCGGACGCCATGTAGGGAAGATCGAGCACGGTATCGGGATAGGTGGGCGTGGTCAGCGAGATGCCCGCGACCCGCACCGGGTTCGTGTGCCCGTGCGCCCGCGCGTATTCGAGCGACGAAACGACGATGGCGGCTCCACCGTCGGAGGTCGCACAGATCTCGAGCAGCCGCAATGGATCAGACACCGTGGGCGAGTTCTCGATGTCTTCGACGGTGTATTCCTTCGTGAAACGAGCGTAGGGGTTGTGCACGCCGTGACGGGAGTTCTTCACCTTGACGTGAGCGAAGTCCTCTTTGGTCGCGCCGTAGAGAGCCATGCGTCGACGCGCGTGCAGCGCGAAGTACACGGGGTTGGTCGCGCCGACCAGTCGGAACCGCAACCAGTCGGGGTCATCGTGGCGATCACCCGCATTCGGCGCAAGGAACCCTTTCGGTGTCGTGTCGGCACCGACCACGAGCGCGACGTCACACACTCCGGCGAGGATCTGCGCACGTGCGACTGACAGCGCTGTGGTGCCTGACGCGCACGCGGCGTACGACGATGCGACCTGGCAGCCCGTGAACCCGAGCGCTTTCGCGAACGTCGAACCCGACACGTACCCGGGGTACCCGCACCGCACGGTGTTCGCGCCCGACACGAAGCCGATGTCTTTCCAATCGACGTTCGCGTCGGCGAGCGCGGCGCGGGCCGCGACCACGCCGTACTCGACGAAGTTGCGACCCCACTTGCCCCATTGGTGCATGCCCACACCGAGAATGGCGACCTCTTCGACCTTGGCCATCGCGGCGCTCACTCCCCTGCGGCCAGCGGCCGCCATTTCCACACGAGGTACTCGTGTTCATCGTCCTCGTAGAGGGTGTCGAGCACGAGCTCTACCTCCATGCCAACCGACAGGTCGTCGACGGTGAAGCCATCGACGACCTGGCCGAGCACCACCATCTTCTCGAGATCGAGCTCGACCGCCGCAACCGTGACGGGCACGAACGGCTCGTGGCGCGAGATGAACGGCGGGGGCGGCGGATAGCACGAGTTCGTGTACGACCAGATGCGGCCGCGACTCGACAGCTCCACCGCCTCGATCGTGCCGAGGGGGCTGTACGGATCGGTACCGCCCAGGTCCTTCGGGAAGCAGTAGCTGCCGTTGGGCGCCTTGCCACCGATGAGGCGCGGGTTCGCCGCGTCCATCGTGAACAAGCCGTCGACTGCGGGCACTCTCGTCTTGGCCATGGCTCAGAAGTCTACGGGACCGACCCGGCCAATGGCTGAACCGGACGGCCGAGGGATCCTCAGCCAGCCGCGCTCACAGGTGCGCGCCCGGTACCGCCGGGCCGTACAGCTCAGCGGTGTTGCGCCAGATGATGACGTCGCGCACGGCCGGCGTGAGATCGGCTGCCTGCGCGGCGAGGATCGCTTGCGATTCGGGAAAGGTCGCGTCGCTGTGGGGGCGGTCGCTCGCCCAGCAAAGCCGCTCGTGATTGAGCAGATGTGCCGTGTGGAACGCCACCCAGTCATCCTGGAACGTGAGGTAGACGTTCTCTCGGAAGTACTCGCTCGGCCGACGCGACAATTCGGCCGAGATTGCGAGCAACTTCATGATTCGTTCCCCTCGGGGTGCCGGCCCACGCGGCGGCCGCTCACCCGCTTCCATTCTGCCCGCTGCCCGCCCACCGCGCCCTTTTCACCCACGTTCTGGTGGTAGCCGCGCCGCCACCCACGTTCTGGTGGTAGCCGCGCCGCAAGAAGGGACGCGCGCTAACTACCGGTTCGCAGGAGGGGGGCAGCGAGTGCGCTGTCACACCCCGCGAGTTGACTGGTGAGGTGACCAAACAGATCGAGAAGCTCCAACGGTTGGCGCAACGCCAGCACGGCTTGGTAGCTCGACACCAACTCGCCGCCCTCGGCCTCTCGCGCGACCAGATCCGTCGACGAGTCACCAACGGGACCATCGAACCGGTCCACGGCCAGGTGTTCCGACTACGGGGCACCCCGTACAGCCGCCGCCAGCTCGAGCTCGCGTCGGTGCTCGACGCCGGCCCCGGCGCAGTCTTGTCCCACCGGAGCGCGGCCCACCTCTGGGGCATGTACCGCCGCAGCGAGCGACCGGTGCACGTCCTGCGCTTGCGCGACGATTGGCACCCGCAGCGCACCACCCTCGGCGTGCTGCACACGACCCGGCGACTCCCGCCGGACCACGTACTCATCGTCGATTGCGTGCCGGTCACCACACCTGCGCGAACACTGATCGACCTCGCGACGAACGAGCCGCTCGGACGAGTCGCCCGAATGATCGACAACGCCTGGGGCCATCACCTCATCGATCTCGGCAGCGTTGTCGAAACGCTCGCACAGGTCCGTGCGCGGGGCCGGCGCGGCGTGCGCATGCTCGACATGCTGATCGATGAGCGCATCGGACATCGGCCGCCCGAGTCGGGGCTCGAGGCTCGGTTCATCCGCATCCTGCACACGCGGGGGCTGGCGCCGATGGAACGACAGGTAGACCTCGGCGACGCCGACGGATGGATCTGCCGGGCCGACTTCGTCGATCGCGCCCACACGCTCGTGATGTTCATCGACAGCGGCACCTACCACCGGGCCCTCCTCGACCGTCGCCACGACGACCGACAAACCCAACGTCTCGTCGCAACCGGATTCCGTGTGCTACGGCTTCGCGATACCGACCTGCTGTACGACGAGGCAGCAGTCGTTCGTCGCGTACGAGAGGCCCGATCTCGCTGACCACGAGCTTCTGGTAGTAGTAGCGGCGCGGAAGTCGCGCCGCTACTACTACCAGAAGCATCGGGAGGGATCAGAGGAGCTCAGGGTGGAAGTGCTGCACCATGCGGCGAATGCCGTCGCGCCACGGAACCGAGCTGGGGCCGGCGATCTCGCGCAGCCGAGTGAGATCGACCGACACCGACTCGAGCACGTCGGTCGTGTGCACGAAGGCCGCTTCCTTGCCGACGAGCTCGCCGATGAAGGCCGACCACTCCTCTATCGACGAGGTCTCATCGCCGCCCCAGTTCACGATGGTGGCCGGCACGTTCGCCGCACCCAGCAGCTTCGGCACGGTTGCGATGATGTCGTCCTCGTGGATTAGGTTGTAGTTCGACGGCGCGTCGGGGTGCACCGCAATGGCCTGACCCGCGAGCACTTGCTCCATGTGCATACACGGCCAACCGCCGTTGTCGCCGTAAGGCACGTTGAGCCGGGCGATGACAGTGGGTATGCCGTGCTCGCGTGCGACGTAGCGAGCCATGGCCTCAGCCGCGATCTTGTTGATGGAATATGTCGGCATGAACGCACTCATCGCCGGCACGCGGTGGTTGTCGCCCAGCGGATCGGTCTCGACGAACTTGTGGTGGCCGTTGGCCTGGTACACCGCTGTCGACGAGCAGTGCAGCAAGCCTTTCGCGTCGCGCAGTCGTGACATGAGCAATCCGAGACCTTCGACGTTCGCAGCGAGGTCGCCATCCCATGAGCGCGTCTTCGCGATCGCGAGGTTGAGCACATAGTCGATATCAGTTGGAATTGCATCGAACGCGCCGGCGGCGAGATCGCCGGTGATGCACTGCACCCCGCCCGCTTCGAGCTCGGCCTTTGCGGCCTTGTTGGTAAACCGCGCGAACCCGAAGACCGTGGCCTCCTTCGCAAGCGCGAGCGAGAGCGGTTTGGCCACTTGCCCTGTGGGGCCGGTCACGAGGATTCTCGCTCCGGACAACGACACAGCATTCATCGGTTCACTCCTCCGCCATCGACCACCATCGAAAGTCCGCTGACGTAGTCCGCGGCATCACTGCACAGCCACACCGCCGCCTCGGCCACCTGCGACGGCTGACCCAGCTTCTTGCCCGGCATCGTCTGGAGCACCATGTTCGCGAGCTCGGGGTTGGTCTCAAACCAGCCCTGGATCATGGGCGTGTCGATCATGCCCGGGCACACCGCATTCACGCGGATGCCGTCGTTGTTGTACTCCCCGGCCGCGGATTTCACGAGACCGAGCACACCGTGCTTCGCCGCGGTGTAATGCGGCAACCCGGGTGCGGCGATGATGCCTGCCCCCGACGACGTGTTGACGATCGCGCCACCGCCTTGCGCGAGCATCTGGCGAATCTCGTGCTTCATGCACAAGAACACCGATGTCAGGTTGACCGCGATCATGCGGTCCCACGTTTCCTTGTCGAACTCGTGAAACGCACGCGAGACGTCGTTGATGCCGGCGTTGTTCCAGGCGGCGTCGAGCCGGCCCTGCTCGGCGGCGATGCGGGCAATGAGCGCTGCGACCTGTGCCTCGTCAGTGACGTCGACCTTCACGAAGGTCGCGGCTGCTCCGGTACGCCCGATGTTGTCGACCGTCTCGCGGCCGCCGTCCTCCTTCAGATCGACGACGTACACGTGCTTCGCGCCTTCACGCGCGAAGATCTCGGCGCCGGCGCGGCCCATGCCACCGCCCGCGCCCGTGACGAGAACGATCTTTCCCTTGGCCAACTCCCCCATCGGTGCCTCCTATGGTCTGCGGTACATCAGCGCCGATTCCGCGATGTACGCGGAATGATCGGCGTATTTCCGAATGGTCTGTTCTTTGAACGCGGGGTTTGCGTACCCTTCG
>JANMVY010000782.1:0-3396 GCA_031393535.1 Actinomycetes bacterium
CGACGCCACCGGATCATCCTCGTCAACAGGGACCCTGACTTCACGTTCGCGGCTTCGTATCTGTGGGTGATGTCGGGGCAGCGCCAGCCCCAGCAGGTCACCAGACCGTTGAATGCGCTGCAGCGTCGCGGTATCGAGGTGGTCATCGGAGACGTCGAGGCCATTGACCCGGCCACCCGATCCGTCACCGTGGGGGGAAGACAGATCACCGCGGATCATCTGATCGTGTCGTTGGGCGCGGACTACGCCACCGACACGATCCCCGGCCTCCAAGAGGCGGGTGAGACCTTCGCGACCCTCTCAGGAGCGGAGCGGCTCGCGCCGGCCGTCAACGCCGTGACCAAGGGTCGCGTGCTGGTGGTCACCGCCGCCGCGCTGTATCGCTGTCCCGCCGCACCGTACGAGGCGGCACTGTTGATCGATGCCGCGCTGCGCCGCAACGGTGTACGCGAGAACGTCGACATCGCGTTGCACGCAGCAGAGCCGGCGCCGATGGGCGTCGCCGGAGCGAACGTGTCGGAGGCCGTCACCACAATATTGGCTGACCGCAAAATCGACTACCACCCGTCACACCAGATCACCGCAGCCGAGGAAGGCCGCGCTGAGTTCGCCGACGGGAACTCCGAAGGCTTCGACCTGCTCGTCTACATGCCGCCCATCCGAACCCCGGCCGTCGTCGCAACATCGCCGTTGGCCGCAACGGCCGGTTGGATCGAGGCGGATCGACAGACCCTGGCTACCGCGTTTCCGGGGGTGTACGCGATCGGGGACAACACACACCTCCCGCTCAGCATCGGCAAGCCTCTGCCGCGAGCGGGGGTGTTTGCGCACGCCCAAGCGTTGGTCGTGGCCGACAACATTGCCGCCACCATCGAGGGCCGCCCCGCGACTGCGCGCTTCGATGGTCACGGCGGATGCTTCATCGAGACGGGGTTCGGCAAGGCCGGCTACGGCGTTGGCGACTTCTACGCCGAACCTTCGCCGGCGGTGGAGATTCGGCCACCGGCGCGCCGCTGGCACCTGGGCAAGATCGCGTTCGAGTTCAACGTCCTGCGGAGATGGTTGTGAGGGCACAAGGCCAGGCCGTTCGCCGCGATCCCGACCGCGCGCACCGTCGGATCGGTCCCGAGGGTCACCCATGTATCGCGGAGCGCGTGAATCAGCGCATCCTCGACTGGGTTGCCTTCGTCAGGTCGATCGAGAACGACCCACGCGAGAGGTGGATCGCGTTCGACGCGGAGAGGTGAGACCCGCACGCCGTCACCTTTCCCCGCTGATCATCGTGACGTGACGTCGCGTGATACCTATGAGGGCGCTGTTGCATGAGGCCGAACCGTGACGCTCGGGACCGAGTCCCCCACTTCACTCAGGAGTTCGTCGACGTCGCGACATGAGAGCCGTTCCGGAGATACCTGTGGGGCCGAAAACTCATCCGGTGCGTTGACCTGGCGATTCGCGTTCGGATCATCGGCGCGGTTCCGACACTGCACGTTCGGTAGCGCGCCCCAAGATCAGGTCAACGGCGAAGACGACTCGTCCTCTCCGGACGATCTGCTCCAGCTCGGCGGCTGCATCGCGGATGTGCGCGATCCGTTGCTCATCGCCACCACTTTCGAGCGCACAGCCTCGCGGCGTATGTGGTCGTCGCGGTCCTTCAACCCTCCGCTCGAGACGACATCGACATCGCAACCCAGGAAACCGCTCAGCTCATCTTGAAGATGGAGCAAGTCGAAGAGTGAACTCCCGGCGACAGTGCCATTGCTCGTCACGTTGGGGCTGCACCGGTTCGATTCTGTCGTTAGAGTCGGTCCACTCCGGGCGGTAGGGCCGGGAGGGCGTGGCGGGACGCATTTCCTGTGACGAGAGAGAGAGCCCATGTCACGTTTACAACGATGCTTCGCTGTGCTGGCGTCTTCGCTGACGCTCATCGGCGGGGTTGCATTTACCGCTGGACCAGCGGCGGCGGCGGTGCCGGGCAACGACACCCAGGCTGGCGCGGTCACCATTTCGAATAGCCTTCCGTATCACTTCACTGAGAACACGGCCGACGCGACCGTCGATGCCGATGACAGCGTCGCGAGTAGCTACTGCTTGGGCATCGGCGCGCCGGCCTACGAACACTCGGTGTGGTTCACGGCGACGATTCCCGCCGGCGTCACGCAGGCAGTCCGGATTGACACGTCGCCATCCGACTACGGGACTGGGATCGCGGTCCTGGCCGACAACGGCGGGACGCTGAGTGCAATCAGTTGTTCCCCCCGAACCTTCGTCAGCAATGGACCCCCACCTGCTGGCAACTACGTCGTCGTCGTCTTTGGTGACGGCACGACCCCAGCGACGAGCGGCAACCTCGACTTCACCGTCGATTTCGTGCCGCCCCCGCCCGACATCGCGCTGACCGTCAATCCGACCGGGACCGCGACCAAAGCCGGTGGAGCGTGGATTTCTGGGACGGTCACGTGCACCGGCGGCGGTGCGAACGCCGAGGTGTTCGGCGTCTCGGGCGACGTCACCCAGACGGTCGGTCGGCTCATCATCTCGAGTTACTACTCGTCGAGCCAGAGCATCCCCTGTGACGGTACGACCTATCCGTGGCAGGCGTATGCACCCCCCACGAACGGGAAGTTCAGCGGCGGGAAGTCGGTGACCGTGAACTCAGCGTTCGGATGTGGCGACGGCGGATGCAGTTCCGCGTACCTCGAAGCCACGGTGAAACTGAATCGCGCCACCATCAGGTAACCGATCGATGGGAGCGGCGACGCGCGCCGCTCCCATCGGTCGGCACGGACTCACGCAAGACGCGAACTTGTGGGTGCCGGAAACCCGTACGGCCTGGTTGAGCGACTCTGTTGCGTTGATCCCACCCGGGCCGCGGTGAACTGAGTTCCTCGCTGGTTCCGGGATCAGATCGTTTGGGCGAGTTCGGTGAACGCAGCCTCGGTACGCCGATGTGCGCGCGCGTCGACGCCAAGTTCGTCGGAACTACGGGTACCGGACGCGAACGACAGGGCATCCATCCCGCCGCCCTGACCACCGACGGCGCTTGTGCGCCAATGCAACAGTGCCCGAGCACCTCCTGACCGCAGCAGCCTCGATTTCCGGGGCCACGGTGACGTTGGTCGCAGAATCTGATCAAGGCCGGATGCCGCGAGTCTGGTCGTAGGTGCCATCCTGGGGTCATGACGATCCTCCGTTCCCGCGTGGCCGCCGCGCTCGTCGGCGCGGCGTCGTGGACTGCAGCCGAGTACGGCCTACACCGCTTCGCGATGCACGAGATGCGAGGCCGGGGGCTGCCGTCGGTCGAGCACCTCAAGCATCACGCCGACGTCACCTACTTTTCGCCCACGTCCAAGAAGATCGCGTCGGCCGCCACTACAACCGCAGTGGCCTATCCGG
>JANMVY010000788.1:0-5676 GCA_031393535.1 Actinomycetes bacterium
GGATTGACCTTCTGCCCCATTACTCGCCCTCTTCCTCGGAGTCGCCGGCACCGGGTGCGGCGTACCCGGCCCGTTCGGCGTCCTCGACGGTCGCGAAGTACACCTCGGCCTTGGTGGCCTTGTAATAGCGGCTGCCCGGCAGGTGATACAGCATCGAGTCGGCGTTGCCCTTGATGTCGTGACCTTCGGGGGCGCCACCGTCGGCAAGCGGCGCGGCGCTTCCCGCATCGTCGGTGGCGTCGAGCGCCGCGACGACGGCCTCGTCACCCTTGTGGTCGTGACCCTCGTGGTCGTGACCCTCGTGGTCCAGCGCTTCCTCTTCGGCGGCGCGGGTGGCCGCGAGCTCACGGCTGCTCGCAACACGGCGACGACGAGCCTCGGCCGCGGAGGACCCCGTCCGCGAACCAGCGCGGCCGGCTTGCGCCTCGCGCTTTCGCAAATCGGCGAGCTGGGCTGGTGAGTAGCGGCTGACGATGACCGTGATGTGACAGGTGCGCTTGCGGATTCGGCTCGCCCGGCCACGCGCCCGTGGCCGGAATCGTTTCATGGTCGGGCCCTCGTCGGCGTAGCACGCCGACACGTAGAGCTCCTCGGCCGGGATGTCGTCGTTGTGCTCCGCGTTGGCCACAGCCGAATCGAGGCACTTGCGGATGACCTCGGCCACCGCGCGCTCCGTGAACTCGAGAACTTCGCTGGCCCGGCCGTATGGCAGGTTGCGGATGAGGTCGAGCACCTCGCGCGCCTTGTAGGCCGAGACGTGCGAGTTGCGGACGGACGCCCGGGTGCCGGGCCTCTCGTTGGTCTTGTCGCCGAAGGCCATTAGCGCTTCGCTCCTCGTTCCTGACCGGCGTGAAACCTGAATGTACGTGTGGGCGCGAACTCGCCGAGCTTGTGGCCAACCATTGATTCGCTGACGTACACCGGCACGTGCTTGCGGCCGTCGTGCACCGCAATCGTGTGCCCGATCATCTCGGGGATGATCGTCGAGCGACGCGACCACGTCTTGATGACGCGCTTCTCGCTCGCTGCGTTGAGATCGTCGACCTTTTTCAACAGGTGATCGTCGACGAACGGACCCTTCTTCAGACTCCTGGGCACGACCGATTACCTCCGTGCTCCACGCGTACGGCGGCGCCGCACGATGAGCTTCTGCGATTCTTTGTTCTTGTCGCGGGTGCGACCTTCGGGCTTGCCCCAAGGCGACACCGGGTGGCGTCCACCCGAGGTCTTACCTTCGCCGCCACCATGGGGGTGATCGACCGGGTTCATGGCCACACCGCGGGTCTGGGGGCGGATGCCCTTCCAGCGGTTGCGGCCGGCTTTGCCGATCTTGATGAGCTCATGCTCGCTGTTGCCGACGGAACCGACCGTGGCCCGGCAGTCGATCGGCACTCGGCGCATCTCGGTACTCGGCAGGCGCAAAGTGGCGAAGGCGCCTTCTTTTGCGACCAGCTGCACAGCCGAGCCGGCGCTGCGGGCCATCTTGCCGCCGCCACCGACATGGAGTTCGACGTTGTGCACAACAGTACCGACCGGGATGAACCGCAGCGGCAACGCGTTGCCTGGCCGGATGTCGGCACCCTGACCCGACTGGACCAGGTGCCCGACCTCGAGGCCAGCGGGCGCCAAGATGTAGCGCTTCTCCCCATCGAGGTAGTGCAGCAGAGCGATACGGCAGGTTCGGTTCGGGTCATACTCGATAGCCGCCACCTTGGCCGGCACGCCGTCTTTGGTCCGCGTGAAGTCGACGATGCGGTATTGGCGCTTGTGCCCACCGCCCTTGTGGCGGGCGGTCTTGCGGCCATACGAGTTGCGCCCGCCGGTGTTGGTCTTCTTCGCGAGAAGGGACTTCTCGGGCCGGTCCTTCGTGATCTCGGCGAAGTCCGACACGGTCTGGAAACGCCGGCCGGGGCTCGTAGGTTTGCGACGACGCAGAGCCATGGCTATGCCCCCTCGAAGAGATCGATCGAGTCGCCCTCGGCGAGGGTGACGATGGCCCGCTTGGCATCGGCTCGCTTGCTCGTCACGCCGGTGCGGCGGTTGCGAACCGTCTTGCCCTTGCGGTTGAGCGTGTTGACCTTGACGACCTTGACGTCGAAGATCGCCTGCACCGCATCGCGGATCTCGGGCTTCGACGCGCTGCGCGGCACCTTGAACGTGTAGACGTGTGTGTCGAGCAGGCCGTAGGACTTCTCCGACACGACTGGTTCGAGTATCACGTCGCGGGGATCTTTCATCACGACTCCTTCACCGCGGGGAGCGACTTCGTGGTGAACACCACCCAATCGCTCGCCAAGACGTCATATGCATTGAGCTCGCCCACCGCGAGGATGTGGACTTCCTGCAGATTGCGGAAGCTCTTCCACGCAATCTCGTCGTCAGGCGTGAGCACTACCAGCACACGGCCGTCGACCTCGAGCGCCTGCAAGGCGGCGATGGCGTCTTTCGTCTTCGGCTCGGCGAACGCCCAGTCATCGACAACCAACACGCGGTCCTCGGCAACCCGATCGGACAAAGCCGACGCCAGCGCAAGGCGAATCATCTTCTTGGGCGTGCGCTGGGTGTAGTCGCGGGGCTTGGGCCCATGAGCGATACCGCCGCCACGCCAGTTCGGCTGACGCGAGGAACCGGCGCGTGCCCGCCCGGTGCCCTTTTGGGCCCAAGGCTTCGCTCCGCCACCGGACACCTCGGCGCGTGTTTTCGTGCTCTGGGTACCGGCCCGGCGCGCCGCGAGCTGCGCGGTCACAACCTGATGGAGAACCGCAACGTTGGGTTCGATGCCGAAGAGCGAATCGGCGACATTGACGGTGCCGGCGGAGGCACCGGTCGGGGTCTTGATCGAGAGGCTGGCCATCACTTTCCGCCCTTCACGGCGTCGCGGATCACGACGGTGCCCCCACGGGGACCGGGGATCGCACCCTTCACCAGCAGCAGCGCGGTGGAGGCGTCGGCGCTCACGACCTCGAGATTGAGCGTGGTGACCTTGGTAGCGCCCATGCGCCCAGCCATGCGCAAACCGCGGAACACACGAGCAGGCGTCGCGCACTGGCCGACAGAACCCGGTGAACGATGCTTCTTGTTCACGCCGTGGCCAGCACCAAGGCCCGAGAACCCGTGTCGCTTCATTCCGCCGGCGAAGCCCTTGCCCCGGCTGATCGCGGTGACATCGACTAGCTCGCCCTTCGTCAGCGTCTCAACCGTGAGTTCCTGACCGATGGAGTAGGTGGACACGTCGTCGAGGCGCAGCTCCACGAGGGTCACGCCAGGGGCGACGCCGGCCTTTTCGTAGTGGCCCGCCAGCGGTTGGTTGAGCTTGCGCGGATCTTTGGTACCGAACGTGACCTGCAGCGCGCTGTATCCGTCGGTCGCGGGTGTCTTGATCTGCACGACACGGCAGGGAGCCACCTTGACCACAGTCACGGGAACGACGCGATTCTGGTCGTCCCACACCTGAGTCATGCCGACCTTTTGGCCGACGATCGCCTTGTTCGCCATGGCGGCTCTTTCTCGTTTGCAACGCGGGATCTGTCGACCACGCGAACGCTCCGCGCAGGCGCAAACCTGGCGGAGCGGGGATGAAGTTGCCGGGCGGTTCCTACCGGGGCAGGCCTGCGCGGACGTCGGTTGCGGACACGCATCTCCGGAGACCGAGGATGCAAGGGTGCCCGGGGACCCAGGCACGCAAGCACATGACCATAGCGCAGGTGGATCCGTTCCCCAACCTGGGTGCAAGACCGGCCGGGATTGCTATCCCCGGACCCGCGAGCGCGGAACACTACCGTCTCGCCATGTGACGAACCCAACCGACCGCGCAGCCGACGACCGGATGCCGACCTGGGTTCCCCGTGCGATCGTGCTGTTCTGGCTCGGCTTTGCGGCGTTGTGGCTGGCCCGTGGGGTGCTCCACTCGCTCCGGCCGTTCATCCTCATCATCTTGATCTCGTTGTTCTTGTCATTCGCGATCGAGCCGGTGGTGAACGCTCTCGAACGTCGCGGGCTGCGCCGCGGGCTCGGTACTGGTGCCGTGTTCCTCCTCATCGTGTGCTCGCTCGGCGGGTTCGGTTTTGCCATGGGTTCGGTGCTCGCCGATCAACTCAACAAGTTCGTCGACGAAGCTCCGGCACTCATCGACGACCTCGAGGCCTGGTCGCAGCGCAACATCAGCAAGGACATCGACTTCAAGGAGATCCGTCAACAGTTCGTCGACGGTGGGTCGGCGAGTACATGGGCGCAGGACCTCGCCAGAAACGCTGTCGACTTCGGCGCGGCGGTACTCGGGATCTTGTTCCAGATCCTCACCATCGGCCTGTTCACGTTCTACCTCGTCGCCGACGGCCCACGGCTGCGCCGCAACATCTGCTCGCTCTTGCCACCCGAGCGTCAACGCCATGTGCTGCGGGTGTGGGATCTCGCCATCGAAAAGACGGGCGGGTTCATCGCATCCCGCGCAGTGCTGGCGTTGTTGTCGGCCATCGCGCACTGGATCGCGTTCCAGTCGATCGGCGTCAACTTCCCGTTGCCACTCGCGATTTGGGTCGGGGTCCTGTCGCAGTTCATCCCGGTCGTCGGCACGTACCTCGCCGGGGCGCTGCCGATGCTCATCGCGTTCATCGAAAGCCCGGGCCAAGGCTTGTGGACCCTCGGGTTCGTCGTGGCGTACCAACAGGTCGAGAACTACATCCTGCTGCCCCGCATCACGGCGCGCACGATGGAGATGCACGTGGCCACCGCGTTTGGCTCGGTGATCGTCGGATCCGCAGTACTCGGCCCGGTCGGTGCTTTGCTTGCGCTACCCGCAGCGGCCACGCTCCAGGCGTTCATCTCCTCGAGCGTGCAAGTCCACGAGATCGACGAAGTGGCGTTCGCGGCCAGCCGCGGCGGCACCAGCGCGAGCCTCGCACGTGACCACGCCACGCGAGTCACGAGCGACCCTCCTGAGGTCACTCCGGGAACGATGTGAGCCCGGACGTTCCGTCCGGGCTCACATGACGAACATTATCTGCGGCCGGTAGCCGGGGAGAACTGCGGTTCAGACCTGCTGGATCTTGATCTCGATATCGACCCCGGCGGGTAGGTCGAGGCGTTGGAGCGCATCGACGGTCTTGGGTGACGGATCAAGAATGTCGAGCAAACGTTTGTGCACCCGCATCTCGAAATGCTCACGGCTGTCCTTGTACTTGTGCGGCGACCGGATCACCGTGTAACGGTGCTTCTCGGTCGGCAGCGGTACCGGACCGCGGATCTCGGCCTGCGTGCGGCTTACCGTCTCGACGATCTTCTTCGTCGATTGGTCGATGATGACGTGGTCGTACGCCTTCAGGCGGATGCGGATCTTCTGGCCAGTTGCCATGGGGTTCGGTGCCGCCCTTACTTGAGGATCTTGATGACAGAGCCGGCACCCACCGTGCGGCCGCCCTCACGGATGGCGAACCGAAGTCCTTCATCCATGGCGATCGGCGCGATCAGGTTGACCTTCATGATGGTGTTGTCACCCGGCATGCACATCTCGGTGCCTTCGGGCAGCTCGATCGTTCCGGTGACGTCGGTCGTGCGGAAGTAGAACTGGGGGCGGTAGTTCGAGAAGAATGGCTTGTGCCGACCGCCTTCATCCTTCGACAGCACGTAGACCTGCGCCTCGAACTCGGTGTGCGGCGTGATCGAACCGGGCTTGGCCAG
>JANMVY010000010.1:0-3400 GCA_031393535.1 Actinomycetes bacterium
GTACCGACCGAGCTCGGTGACGATCATGCCGGGATGCACCGCGTACGACTGCACACCGAGCGGCGCGAGCCGGCGGTCGAGCTCGACGGAGAAGAGGATGTTCGCGGTCTTCGCCTGGCCGTACGACTGGAACTTGTCGTATTCGTTGATGCGGTAGTTGGGATCGTCCCAGATGATGTCGGAGGATTGGTGCCCGCCCGAGCTGAGGTTGACGACGCGAGACGGCGCGCCAGCGCGCAATGCGCCGAGCAGGCGATTCGTGAACACGAAATGACCGAGATGGTTCGTGCCGAACTGCAGCTCGAAACCCTCGGTGGTGCGTTCGAGCGGCGTGAACATGACGCCCGCATTGTTGATCAGAAGATCGATGCGCGGGTGTGCTGCGGCGATGATCACCGCGGCGGCACGTGCGCTCGCGAGCGCGGTGAGGTCGAGCTCGACATGGGTGATCCGCGCGTTGGGGTGGCGGTCGCGAATGGCGGTCATCGCGACGGCGTGCTTGCCCGCGTTGCGCCCGGCCATGACGATTTCGGCCCCCACCGACGCGAGCGCACGAGCGGTCTCGAGCCCGATGCCGGTGGATGCACCGGTGATCACGACGACTTTTCCGTGCAGATCGATGCCGTCGAGCACGTCGTCGGTAGTGGAGCCGAAGCCGAAGGTCATGGATGCTCTCTTCGTCGGTGCCGCGAGGCGGCGGGATGGTCAGCGGAACGCGGGCATGATCTCTTCGACGATCAGCCGTTGGTTCTCCGCGACATAGGTACCGGGGCAGGCTGAAGCGAAGAACACCATGCGGGCACCGGCATCGACGTATTCGGCGAGGCGGGCGCGACAATCAGCGGGCGTACCGACGAGGGTGTACTTGCCGGCCTTGGTGCGAAAGTCCTGCGCGTAGGTCGTGCCGAGCTGCGAGACCGCGTATTCGGTGGCCAGGTCACGGTCGGGGTGCACGCAGGTGAACACGAACAGCGCCGGGGTGATCGCGTCAAAGGGGCGGCCGAGCTGCGCGCAATGGGTCGCGATCGTGGTCAGCGAGTCACGGAGCATCTCGGGCGAGTACATGTACGGCATCCACCCCGTTGCGAATCGTGCGGCGCGTCGCATCGCCGCGTCGCGGCGACCCGAGACCCAAATCGGCGGGTGCGGCCGGCTGATCGGCGCCGGCGCGATGGTGACGTCGTTGACCGTGTTGAAGCGACCGTGAAACGTCACGTTGGTCTCGGTCCACAGCTTGGTGATGAGCGTGAGCGCCTCGTTGCATCGCGCGCCGCGCTCGTGTACCGGCACACCACACGCTTCGAACTCGCGGGGATATTCGCCGCCGACACCCACACCCATCACGAAGCGGCCACCCGACGCCACGTCGAGCGCGGCTGCGAGCTTTGCCGCGAGCACTGCCGGGTACAGGGGCAACACGGTGATCGCCGACAACAGCTTGATGCGGGTGGTCGCGCCTGCGGCAACCGCGAGCGAGATGAAGTTGTTCGGGGTCGGAACGTGGAACGCAACGTGCTCTCCGGAGCCGACGTAGTCGAAGCCGAGCGCTTCGATTCGCTGCGCGGACTCCTCGATGCCGTACGTGCCGCGCATCATCATCCCGAACTCGATCTGAGCACTGGTTGGCATGTTCGGCTCAGGCCCCATCGGGGAGCGTGTAGCTCGCGCGGTCGGACTCGGCGGGCTGGCGTCCGGTGCGGAACGGGCTGAGGGGCGAATCGACCAACAAAAAGCGGTTGAACGCCGTGGTCACCTCGGCCGCCTTGGTGCGCCATGCACGAGCGGCGGAATCGGTGCGCTGTGCCTTCTCGAAATCGGCCCATTGCTCCCACGAGGGGATGGCCCACAGCAGGATTGCTTCGGACTCGTCGCGCATGGCGGTGACGAACGCGCCTGCGAGCTCCCACCCGAATCGGCTGTACAGCGGTGCAGCGTGCTCGCGGACCAGGTCGTCGACGTAGTGCCACGCGGTGTCGGGCCGCAGGGTGACGAGCTCGTGCGCGTAGCACTCGCCGCGTACGCCGTCGGCGCAGAGCTCGTCGATCGTACGAGTCCACTGGGCCGCCATGAGCAGACGGTCGGTGCCGCTACTGCGGAACTGCGCCGCTCGCTTCCACCAGGCAGCGAGCGCCGGGTCCTGCAGCGTGGGGTGGTTGAACTCGTGCCGGAACGACGATGCCATGCCGTGCCAGCCGTCTTCCTCCCACATGTTCACCACTTCGGGCCACCGACGCGTGGTTCCGACCGTGCCCCACACGCCGTAACAGAGTTGGTTGCGCTGCTCTTGGGCCATCGGGGAGAAGTTCGCCGTCATGTGGTGCATGTAGTTGGCCCGGTTCGGACCGATTATGTCGATGAACTCGTGGATGTAGATCTTGTCGTTCGTCACGTGGCACCTCTCCGCTCGACCCGCAGACTACGCGGTGGCGCCCGACGCGCGAAGTGTCCGGGTTGTGCACCGCAGATGCGGTGCACAACCCGGACACATGTCGCGCGCGGCCTCGGGTCGGGCGTCAGACGGCGGCGACGCTCACCGGGACGTAGGCGGAGTGGCCGAGGGCCTGGCGCGGGCTTGCCCCGTTGCGGGCGACGATCATGTAGCTGTACGTATGGCCCGCTTCGACGTGCACATCCACAAACGACGAGGTCGAGATCACACCGGTCTCGAACACGACGCGGTTCCCGTCGGGGCCCATCCGGAACAGCGCGTACTGCGCGGTCTCGGTCGGGGTCAGAACCGTCCAACTGCACGTCACCGACACTGCGGCGGCGTTCTGTGCGCAGGTGATCGACAAGGTGACCGGCACCGCGGTCTCGGGGGGGCGGGTGGTCGTCGTCGCCGGTGGCTCGGTCTTCTTCACCGTGGTGGTCGGCTCACGATGCACCTCGGTGGTCGCGGGAGCCTGCTCGGGTGCAGGTACCTGGCTCGTATGTGGCGCCTCGATGCGGGGTTGCTCGTTGTGCGGCGGCTCGGTCGGCCGGGGGCCGTCGACCCTTGTGGTCGTGGGCGCCGGGGGTGCGTCGTTCGCGGGCTCTTCGTTGCGGCGAGCCGCCTTCGGTACGTCGCCCGACTCGTGGCGCTCGGGCGGGGCGAGCACCGACTCAGGGTGCCGATCGGCCACGTCGAAGGGCGCGATCGCATCGAACGCCCGCGCGAACTGGTGCTGCGCGCTGTCGGGTAGGACACCAGCGGTGCCGGCCCCGGACGTCGCGGCGGCCGCGACACCAACTCCGAACGCCAGCTTCCCGGCGATCGACAACCCTGCGACGAACTGCTTGACAGCCATCGAATACTTCCTCCACTTCGGTAGTCCGGCCGCCTGCGGCGCAGGCCCGGTGACGTTGCTCGCTGTCGTCGCCGACAGGTCGCCGTTCTCGGTGGAGACGCCATGGAGAAACA
>JANMVY010000036.1:0-6497 GCA_031393535.1 Actinomycetes bacterium
TTGCGGGCATCGAACGTCTGAGCCGACGACCAGCGGAACTCGCGGAGGGCGGCGCCGTGGCGGTGGGCTTCCTTGCCCGAGTTGTAGCTGTCAGCCAGCTTCTTGATGACGTGCAACGCCATCTGCGCGCCCAGCCCGAACCGGGCTTTCACGTCGGTGTAGACGAGCTTCTGCAACCGGTGGTACTTCCACACCCGCTCCGCGAACGCCCGTTGCGACACGTAGTTCAACGCCTCGTTGCAGACGCGCAACGATTCAACCAGAGCAGTTCGTCGCGAACAAGCAGGTCAGAGGCCCTTTTGCCTATCCGGCGCGGCCTCTTACTTCTTGGCCGCCTCGTAGTACGGGTTGGCGCCCTGCGCGTGGTCGGTGACGTCGACCACGTTGGCGATCTCGGGGACGTTGTCCTTGATCGCCACCTCGATGCCCTGGCCAAGCGTGACGGAGGCCATGCCGCAGCCCTGGCAACCGCCGGACAGGCGCAGGTAGACGGTGTCGTCCTCGACGGCGACGAGGTCGGCCCGGCCACCGTGGCTGGCGATGCTCGGGTTGATCTGGTGCTCCAGCACCTGGAGGATGCGCTGGGCCACGTCCCCTGTGAGGTCGCCGAGCGGGGGGGCGTCGGCGGCGCCCACAGCCTGGCTCGGCGACGGCGCACCGGGGGAGCGGTTCGGGTTCGTGATGGTCAGCCCGGGGTTGAGCAGGTCTCGTGACATGCCGAGCGTGGCCCCTGTGAGGCGCCCGATGCTGCCGGCGGGGATGACGACGGTGAGGTCGTCGTGGTGGATCACGGTGTCCTCGGCGGCGGCCGCGTCGACCACGTCGAAGTACAGGTCGTAGGTGTACTCGCCTTGGGCCGCCCCGGAGACCTCAAGCCACAGCGCGAGCTTGTCGCCGTCCGGTTCGCTGGCCCGGATCTCCTGAACCTTCTTGAGGGCCTGGGGGGTGAAGGTCAGCAGCGGTGGTGCGCCGGCCCCGTCCGCTGGCTCGCCATGGTCCGGGGTCTCGTCGTCCACCCCGTCAGCCTACAGCGTGGGGCCGCAACGGTGGCAGTGCCGCCATAATGGGGTCGTGCGGGTCCTGTTGCTGTTGCCGACGGCGACGTACCGCGCGCCCGACTTCGTCGCCGCCGCCGCCGCGCTCGGGGTCGAGGTGGTGGTCGGATCCGAGCATGCGCAGGCGATGGCGGGGGCCATGGGCGACCGCGCCCTCGTCGTTCCGCTCTCGGACCCGGTCGCCGCGGCCGATGCCATCGAGGCGCTCCACGACAGGTCGCCGCTGGACGCGGTCGTCGCCGTCGACGAGCAGGGCGTGGTGGCCGCGGCGACCGCATCGGAGCGACTCGGACTGCGCCACAACCCGCCCGCCGCCGTTGCGGCGACGAGAGACAAGGCCGCGATGCGGGTCGCCATGGGGGCTGCGGGGCTCGTCCAACCGCCGCATCGCCTCGTGCGCCCGGGAGACGACACCGCGGCTGCGGCCGAGGCGGTGGGCCTGCCGTGCGTCGTGAAGGCGACGTCGCTCTCCGGCAGCCGCGGCGTGATCCGGGCCGACACCGCCGCCGACGCGGTCGCCGTCGCCGAGCGGGTGCGCGCTATCGCCGCCGCCGCCGGCTCGCCCCCCGATAGGCCCGTGGTCGTCGAAGCCTTCGTCCCCGGGGTCGAGGTGGCGGTCGAGGCGCTCCTGCGAGGCGGCCGGCTCCATGTGCTCGCCACCTTCGACAAGCCCGACCCGCTCGACGGCCCGTACTTCGAGGAGACGATCTACGTCACCCCGTCGCGACACCCGGCGTCGGTGCTCGTCCACCTGCACGACACCGTCGGCCGAGCGACCGCCGCCATCGGCCTCCTGGAGGGGCCCGTCCATGCAGAGGCCCGCATCACCCCCGCGGGCGAGGTCGTGGTGCTTGAGGTAGCTGCTCGTTCCATCGGCGGCCTCTGCGCACGGACGCTCCGCTTCGGCGCCGGGATCAGCCTCGAGGAGGTCATCCTCCGCCACGCCCTCGCCCTCCCCCTCGGTGACCTCGGTCGGGAGGTTGCGGCGGCTGGCGTCCTCATGGTGCCGATCCCCCGCAGTGGCACCCTCCGGCGGGTCGACGGTGTCGAGGCGGCGGCAGCGGTCCCGGGCGTGGCCGGGGTGGAGATCTCCATCCTCGCCGGCCGCCAGGTGCGGACCCTGCCCGAGGGCGACCGCTACCTCGGCTTCGTGTTCGCCCGAGGTGACGACCCCGCGAGCGTCGAGGCATCCCTCCGGGTCGCGCACGCCTGTCTCGATGTGGTCATCGATGAGCCCTGACCGAGAAGCGGCGGGCAGCTGACATCGGGTTGACGCTCGCGCCGGTAGGGCAGTGGTACCAAGACGGGAATGGCGGGGTACGGCAGTGGCGGAGCCGCCCGCTCGGCGAGGGCGGTCAGCAGGAGACCGTACGCGGCCTGGCCGATCATGGCCACGATCTCCACGTTCATCGACAAGAGCACCGTCTCGCCACCGATGAACGCGTCGGGCTCGTCGGTGCACCACCACGCGAACTCGGAGCCGCCCTCGCCCCAGTCCCGACGCTTCCATTCGCGCAGCGTGGTCGTCACGTGGCCGAGCTCGTCGGTGCTGTCGAGGCGCCGGAGCGGGAGCTGCCAGCAGACCTCCGGCTTGAGCGCCATCTGCGGCAGGCCCCGGTTCACCGCCGCGATATGCCGCGTGCAGCCAGCTCCACCGGCGAACCCGGGGCGGTTGAGGAAGACGCATGCGTCCTTGTGCAGGAGCGACGTCCACGCCCCGTCCTGCTTCTGGGCGACGCCCTTCCTCCGTCCGACCTTGCTGAACTGCCACTCCTCGTCGGTCAGCGTGCGGGCGATCTCCTCGGTGCGGGTGCGGTCGTCGTCATCGGTGAAATGGGCGCCGTAGGAGCAGCAGCCCTGCACAAGCTCGGGCGCCGCCTCGGTCAGCACGCCCTGGCAGCCGCGACCGAAGATGCAGGTCCAACGGCTGAGCAGGAAGGTGAGGTCGAACAGCCAGGTCCGGTCTTCCTCGGGATCCTCGAAGGAGAGCCACTCGTGCTGGTCGACCGGTGTGGGAGAGGAGGGTATGGAGCCCATGGCCTGTAGCTAGGGCTTTACTAGCCCCGTTCGCCGCGGACGGACGGTGGATGGGTTTGGCGACGACCACGTTGTCGACCTCGGAGAGGATCCGGAGCGGCCCTCCCGGCCCGGTCAGCTGCAGCATCAGGTCGGCGCGGTCGGGGTTTGGCGCGTGGTCGATGACGAGGTAGTCGACCTTCGGGAAGGCGACGAACGCGGCGGACTCCTTCATCAGCATCAGCTTGCGGGTGAAGAGGTACTTCATCTCGATGAGCTGGTTGAGGTGGTCGTCGCCGGTCGAGTGGCGGGGCCGCTTCACGCCAGCTGCGCTACTCGGCCGTAGAGCGTGGTGCGCTGCTCGAGGGGGCGGCCGAGGTCTGTCACCAGCTGGGCGAAGTCGTTGCCGGTCATCTGTTGGCCGTGGCTGGCGCCGGCGGCGCGCGAGATGTTCTCGTTGATGAGCGTCCCGCCGAGGTCGTTGCACCCGGCCTGGAGCGCCTGACGGACGCCGTCGAAGCCGAGCCTCACCCATCAGGCCTGCACGTTGTCGATCCAGCCTCGGTAGGCGATGCGACCGACGGAGTGCATGAGGATCGCCTGCGGAACGTCGGGCCGCGGCGGGCCTTGCGCCTTTGGTAGATCGGCGCCTCCATGTACACGAACGGGAGCGGCACGAACTCGGTGAACCCGCCGGTCTCCTTCTGGAGATCACGCGTCACGATCATGTGGCGGGCCCAGGTGTCGGGGCGCTCGACCGAGCCGAACATGATGGTGACGTTCGATCGCAGGCCGACGAGTGGGCGGTGCGATGGGCGTGCAGCCACTCCTCGGTGTTCACCTTGTCAGCGCAGAAGATGGCCCGGATGTCGTCATCGAGGATCTCCGCCGCGGTGCCCGGCAGGGTCTTCAGGCCGACATCCATGAGGCGACGAAGATAGGTCTCGAGCGGTTCGCCGAGGCGCTTGGCCCCCTCGGTCACCTCGAGCGCGGTGAAGCCGTGGATGTGGATGTCGGGTGCGACCTCCTTCACCGCTCGGGCGACATCGAATGTAGTGGTCGCCGTCGAAGCTCGGATGGATGCCGCCCTGCAGGCAGACCTCGGTGGGCACCCATGCCCACGGCCTCGACCAGGCGCTCCTGCACGCTCTCGAGGGTCAACAGGCAGGGCTTGCCGCTCCGCCACGTCGCAGCGATGCACCCGTGGTGTCACGGCAGGCGGCGGCTGCCAGTCGGTTGGCTTCCAGCTCGGCGGCGACCGATCCCGGGTCACCGTCGGCGACACGACCGAGGATGCGGATCTCGTCGAGACGTTCGGTGGCGAAGGCCAGCCACGAGACGAGCTCGGCGTCGAGGGCGGTCTCGGCGGAGAGGTCGACCGGCAGGTGCAGCAACGAGCACGACGGCGCGAGCTGCACGGCGGCACCCCAAGCCGATGGATGGCGTCGGCCACGACTGGGACCAACGCTTCGAGGTCGGAGCGCCAGAGGTTCCGACCGTCGACCAGGCCGAGCGAAAGGGCCAGAGTGTCGGGCCGTGCTGCCATCACCGCGTCGAGCTGGCCCCACCGCGAACGAGGTCGAGGTGCGAGACGTCAACCGGTAGCGACGTCTCGCCAGCTCCGTGTTGTCACCCAGGGGCCCGAAGTAGGTGGCCAGGGTGACCTCGGCGTCACCGGCCGCGTCGCGCAGGTTTGCGTAGGCCCGTTGATACGCGTCGGTGGCCCTTTGGTCGA
This sequence comes from Actinomycetes bacterium, assembly GCA_031393535.1. GTDB lineage: Bacteria > Actinomycetota > Acidimicrobiia > Acidimicrobiales > WLNW01 > WLNW01. Next base: position 4,807 of record JANMVY010000036.1, read on the forward strand.
GGTCGGTCACGAGCAGCGGCTCGTCGAACTGGAAGTAGGCCGCGCCCGCAGCCCGCAGGCGCTCGACGAGGTGTGCGTAGGACGGCAGCAACCGGTCCAGCAACGTGGCTCGGGTCGCCGCCGCCGGTTCGCATGGCCAGACCCAGCAGCGACAGCGGCCCGAGCAGCACCGGACGAGCACTCACGCCTAGGGCCAGGGCCTCGCGTAGGTGGGCGAGCAGCCGCTCCGGGCGGGCCGTGAACACCTGGTCCGGGGCGAGCTCGGGAGCGAGGTAGCGATAGTTGGTGTCGAGCCACTTGGTCAGCTCCAACGGGGTCTGGTCCACACCGTCGAGCTCACCGCCGCGGGCCATCACGAAGTATCGCCGCAGGTCCTCGTCGTTGCCCGCCGGATCGAAGGGTCTTCCACCGAAACGCTCGGGCACCACCCCCACGGCCTAGGCGGCAAGTCCCCGACCGGAATCCGCTCGATGTCTCGGTCGCGCTGCAGCATCCAGTGGCGGGCCCGCAGCGTGGCGGCCGTGGTGCGCAGATCCTCATAGCAGTCGTCGCGCCAGGCCCGCTCGAGCGCCCACTTGAGCTCACGGGCGACGCCCATGCGGGGAAGGCCGAGGTTCGCGGTAGTGGTCATGACGGCTCCATCGTCGAAAGCCGGGTCAGTGCCGCTCACAGCAGTCTCCTTGCCGGTCGGAGGCTTCCGCTCGTCACGTAGATCTACAAGTTCCACCTTGGCAATCTAGTGTTGTATGGTGCGACCGGGTAGGCTGGGCACTGTGGAGAACGCGCCTGTCGCCATGGTGGACTTGTCGTCGGCGCAGCGGCACGTCTTCGTCGCCCTCAAGAGGCGAGGGGAGGCGTCAGCAGACGAGCTGGCGGAGGCCCTGGAGATCACCCCGAGCGCTGTCCGCCAACACCTGGCCGCGCTCAAGTCGGCCGGCCTGGTCGCCTCCCGTCAGGAACGGGGTCGGCCCGGGCGGCCCGCCGATCTTTACCACAGCACCGACTTGGGCGAGGCGCTGTTCTCCAGATCCTCCGGCGACCTGTCGGTCGAGCTGCTCGGCCACATCGAGGAGGAAGACCCCGAGATCATCCCCCGCGTCTTCGAGCGGCGCCGCCGTCGGCGTGTCGAGCAGGCCCGAGACCAGCTGGTCGGCAAGAGCCTCGACCGGCAGGTGGCGGTCCTGGCCAAGATCCTCGACGGCGAGGGGTACCTGGCCGACTTCGACAAACTTCCCGGCGGCAGCTATCGGATGAACCTGCACAGCTGCGCGATCTGGGCAGTGGCCTCCCGGTACGGTCAGGCCTGCGCCACGGAACTAGAGTTCCTCCGCGAAGTGCTCCCCGAGACGGAGATCGAACGGATCGCGCACAAGATGGCGGGCGCCTACGTCTGCGGGTACGAGATCCGACCCCGCACGGTCAAGCCTCGGGCCCCGCGCCAGCAAGCCAGACGCGACAAGACCTCGGCCTGACGGCTAGGAGAGGAGCCGGGAGGATTGCGGCGGTGCAGGTCTTGCCGACGATTCCTCAGGTTCGAGCCTTCGGTCGCTCCTAGATGATTGGTTCCAAGGGGTGTCAGTGGTCGTAGGCGAGGAGTGATCGGGCGGGCCCTGATCGGCCGGCGGTTTCGTTGTGCCAGATCGCTGTGGTGAGCGCGAGGATTCGTTGGAGGACGCGTGCGCAGACGCCTG
>JANMVY010000048.1:0-1928 GCA_031393535.1 Actinomycetes bacterium
CGACATGTCGCACCTCGCCCGCGACACGTCGCTCAAGCGACACGGCGAAGCGCGCGACGTAGCCGGTGCGCTGCTGTTCCTCGTGTCCGATCTCGCAGCCTTCGTCACCGGGCAGACGATCATCGTCGACGGCGGCGTGCACGCGTCGCTTCCCCACAAGATGGAAGCCTTCGAAGAGGGCTGAGCGAGCGGCGGCACCTCACCCCGCGTCGAGGCGCGGCTTCACCTGGTCGAGATAGGTCTGCAGGCTTTCCCATCCGAGGGCGAACGGGATACCGCCCATCAGTGGGTGCAGCGATATCGAACCCGTGCGGCGCGCGAGCGCGACGCACTCGTCGGGTGTGAGCACCTGCCACATGCCCGACGCCTTCAGATCGTCGACGCTCTCGCCGCCCACCGCGACGACGTTGTCGTGATCGCCGGTCTGCCACGTCTTGTATGACTGCGCGTCGTAAACCGCAAACGCGCCGAGCGCGGCCCACGCACGCTCGGGGTCCTCGGCCACGTGCACGAACGACGGCCCGGTCGGGTAGCGGTACGAACCGTTGGTGAAGCCGACCTTCTCGCACTCGGCGCGGTAGATCTCGCCCAGCGTCTGATCGATCGACATGGCCGTGAACGACAAGCCCATCCGCGCCGCGCGCACCGCCGAGCGCGGCACCGAACCACCGATCGACACCAACCGCTCGATCGGCGTCTGCGGCACCGGCGTGACGACCACGGTGCGGCCGCGCCACTCGAACGGCTCGCCGGTCCACGCTTTGCGGAGCACGTCGATGTACTCCTCGAAGATCGCGCCGCGCCGTGAGCGGTCGACGCCGGCCATCGCGAACTCTTCGAGCTTGTAGCCGAGCGCGGCGGTGAACGAGAAGCGACCGTTGCTCGTGAGGTCGAGCGTGGCGACCTGCTCGGCGATGCGCACCGGATCGTGCAACGGCAACAGCATCGCGCTGAGCCCGACACGGATGTTCTCGGTCGCGCCGAGCAGCAGCCCGGCGAGCGTTAACGGCGCCGAGGTGAAGTCGACCCCGTGGTGCTCCGACACGGTGCACATGATGAACCCGTTGGCGTCGGCCCACTTCGTCATCGCGACGGCCTCGCGGTGCATCGCTGCGTCGGTCACGGTCGAGAACGGCGCCCGTCGCATATCGAATCGGATCGCGGATACCGGTGCCACGAGCGCCCCCTTGTCGATCGCGCCGCAGGTTGCGCCGCCCGCGGACCCTACTTCTGCGACGCCTCGGGTGGAGCGCCGACGCGGCATCTCGCGGCTAGCGCACGCCCGCCATCGCCGTCGGGCGCGCACCGGTGGGCTTGCCGTCGAGCACCGTCGCCACACCACCGACGAGGGTGGCGCGAAAACCTGCGCTCGGCCGCGTGAAGCGGTAATCGCCCTCGGGCAGATCGAACGCGCGCTCGAGGTTGTGCAACTCGATCTCGTCGAGTGCGAACACGTTCACATCGCCACGCTGCCCGACGGCGATCAGTCCGCGATCGCGGATCGAGAAGAAGTCGGTGCTGCGTTTCGTCAGGAAGTGCACTGCTTGCTCGATGGTGAGCTCGTGCAACTCGCGCACCCAGTGCGTCAAAAGGTACAAGTTCGAACCTGCACCGCAGAACATCTTGAGGTGCGCGCCGGCATCGGTGCCGCCGAAGATCATGTCGGCGCGACCGAAGTAGCGCCGGTCCTGCGCTTCGCGCTCTTCGCGGCTCATGCGGCCCGCGTTGAGCTTGGTGTACCGCGATGCAATCCCGTTCGCGAGCACCCAATCCGCGAGCGCATCCGACGGATGTTGCGCGTTCGCGGCGGCGAGTTCTGCGAGCGAGATGCCCTTCGGACCCGGCCCATCGTCAGGATCGCTCAGGATCGCTTCGTGCAACTGCTCGGCGCGAAACGCGTTCTGCTCATCGAGTGGGTTGTCCCAGTC